>JAEDMI010000107.1 GCA_016303085.1 Acetatifactor sp. | reverse complement strand
ACTCAGGGTTATGCCGTGGACGGTCTGGAAAATGCACAGCCCGGTGATTTGATTTGCTATTCCGGTCATGTGGCAATCTATATCGGAAACGGACAGATTGTCCATGCTTCCAATAAAAAGACAGGTATCAAGGTTTCACAGGCAGATTACAGAAAAATTCTGGCAATCAGAAGAATATTCTAGGTGCAAAAGAAAATGCCGCATCTCTTCAGTGGGATGCGGCTTTCTTATTTGCAAATTCAGAAAGTTTTCAAAATATTGTATTCGGGAAGAAAGTACTATTGACTTTTTGCGTCTGTGCAAATTGTACAAAAGATTCAAAATGAGTGATATATCGATAAAATAAGAATGGAAAACAGGAAAAAGTTATCCACATGGGAAAAGCTCAAAAATAGGACAAAAACCATTTATACACCGAGTTATGCACATTATCCACAGTTTTTTGCAAAAGAAAAATATATCCGAAAGGCTTAGAAATGGGAACGCCTGTTTTGTGAAGTTGTAATAAAAATCGTTTTTTGTCAAAAAAGGTATATTTTTCTGTTGACAAGAGCAATGTCAAAAACAAGTAAATAATTTGTTAAATTGTTGCAAAACCGGATGAAAATATGGTATAATGCTTATACAATAAATAACCGAAGGGGATGGTCATATGAAATTTATCATTTTAGGAAGAGGTATTGATGTTACGCCCGGTTTAAAGGCTGCTGTGGAGGAAAAAATCGGCAAGCTGGAAAAGTATTTTAATCCCGATACGGAAGCTCATGTAACGCTTAGCGTAGAGAAGGATCGTCAGAAGATTGAAGTGACAATTCCTGTCAAGGGAAATATTATTCGTTCCGAGCAGGTAAGCAATGATATGTATGTATCGATTGATCTGGTAGAGGAGATTATCGAGAGACAGCTGAAAAAGTACAAGAATAAGATTGTGGACAAGCAACAGGCGGCAAGTTCCTTCAGCAAAATGTATGTGGAGAACGACTACATGGACGATGAGGATATCAAAATCGTCCGCACAAAGAAGTTCGATATCAAACCCATGTACCCCGAGGACGCCTGCATCCAGATGGAACTGCTGGGACATAACTTCTTTGTATTTATCAACGCAGAGACGGATCAGGTAAATGTGGTGTACAAGAGAAAGGGAGACACCTACGGATTGATTGAACCGGAAGTGTAAGCCGTTCTGAACGGAAGAAAGTGAATAGGCAGTGCAGAGGCACCGGAAAAGAAGTAATGATATCTTTTCCGGTGTTTTTTGTTTTACACAGGTATTCTGCCGATTGAAATGCCCGGGAATTGATGCTAGATGGATGTACATGGATGATAAGCAGAAACAAGATGATATATATGGTTACGCTGAATCCTTCTCTCGACTATATTGTTTGGTAAGGGATTTTAAACAGGGATTTGCCAACAGGACGGATTCGGAATTGATACTTCCCGGAGGAAAGGGAATCAATGTGTCCGTTGTTCTGAAAAATTTGGGAATGGAAAGTACAGCCCTGAGTTTTACGGCCGGATTTACAGGGGAGGAGATTTCCGAAAGGTTTGCCGCTACGGAGAATGATTATGTGGCGGCGAGAGCGGCTGACGTGAGGGATGTCTCGGAGAGAATTGTGCGGATTTTGCAGGAAGCCGGGGAAGGTGCATCCGCCTTGGAGAATTCCGGGGATGAATGGCCGGAGTCTTCGGAACCGGTGATTGTTGTGGCAGAGGATTTGTCCCCTTCAGAGACGGTACAGATGAATAAGGATAAGGTGCTTGCTTTTGTGACGGTGCATGGCTCTGCCGATTCCCATACCGATATTTTGGCAGGGATGATGGGAATTCCGGCTCTGGTGAGGACGGTTCTGATTTTGGATGCTTCCATGGATGTACGCCGCAAACCGGAACTAAAGAAAAAGGAGCAGCTGCGTGAGCTGAGGATTGAAGAATAGGGCTGTGCCGTCATATGTCCTCTGCTTTTTTCATATATTTCCAGTGAGAAAATCTGCGGAGCGGCAATGGATAAAGGACAGAGAGCGAGATATCTGACCCGGATAAAAAAAGGGATTCTTGCGGAGTGTGTGCTGGTAATGCTGGCGGCGGTTGTCGTGTCGGGGCGGCAGAGCGGTAAGGAGGAGAGCAGGATTGTCAACAATTCCGTGCTTTCTATAGAAAACGATTACATAAAGTGGGTGGATTTTACGGTGTCCTACGAAGCGCTGTGTTGCGCCTATGACTGGGATGTGAGGAGTCGTGGAACGGAACATGAAATTTGCTGGGTGGAGCTTTTGGCATACACGGCGGCAAAGACCGGCGGACAGTTTGACAAAAGCGCATTGAAAACCATGGAGAAGGCTGCAAAGGCGCTTTTTGAGGGAGAAAAGACACTGGATGAACTGACGGAGGATTTAGAGTACTACTCCTACTATAGGGAAGCCTATGATGCGGCTATCGGCGGGCTTGTGGGTGAATACGAGGAAGAGTGCGAAGACGGAAGCTATGAACAGCGATACGGTCTGAAGGGTTATTTTCCTTTGGCCCGAGGCTTTGATTATACTCATTACGACGATTTCGGCGTGAGTCGGAGCTACGGCTACAAGCGGCAGCACCTGGGACATGACATGATGGGCCTTACGGGAACCCCTATCATGGCGGTGGAGTCCGGTATTGTGGAGGCTCTGGGGTGGAATCAATACGGCGGCTGGCGCATCGGTCTCCGCAGCTTTGATGGCAAACGATATTATTACTACGCCCATCTGCGGCAGAATTATCCTTATGCCGAAGGGTTGGCGGAAGGCAGTATCGTCACGGCGGGGGATGTCATAGGTTATATGGGACATACCGGCTACAGTGCCAAGGAAAACGTGAACAATATTGAAGTGACCCATCTTCACTGGGGGTTGCAGCTTATCTTTGACGAATCCCAGAAGGAAGGAAACAACGAAATCTGGATTGATATTTATCCTCTGACGCGGTTCCTTTCAAAGCATACCCAGACAGCCGCCAAGGTGGAGGGAACCAAGGAGTGGAAGCGCACAAACCGAATCGTTGACCCGGCGGTGGAGAGATATATGCAGGAAAATCATCTGACGGGAAATGAACTGACGGAAAGCAACCGGTGAACGGTTGAACCTATTCGGCAGCGTCCGGTTCCAGACGGAACTTCCTGCTCTTTTCCAATCTCTCTTTGTAAATACCCTCTGTACCCTGAGTGCCGGGCTGATAGTACTGTCTGTCTTTCAAACCTTCCGGCAGACAGGTCATTCGTGCTATTTTTTCTTCCGTGTCATGGGCATAGATATACCCATCCCCATAGTGTAAATCATCCATGAGCTGCGTGGGCGCATTGCGGATGACCAGGGGAACAGGTTCCGACAGTCTTGTGAGGGCGTCAGCCTTTGCTGATTCATAAGCACGGTATACGGCGTTGGAGCGGGGAGCCAGAGACAGATAGATGACCGCCTGAGCAAGATTCAGGTTGCATTCGGGCATACCGTTGAAATGGCAGGCCTGATAGGCGGAGACGGCAATCTGCAGTGCCTGATTGTCCGCCAGACCGATATCTTCGCTGGCAAAGCGGATGAGCCTGCGTGCGATAAACAGGGGGTCTTCCCCGGCCTCCAACATTCTGGCAAGCCAGTATACCGCAGCATCCGGGTCGGAATTGCGCATGGATTTGTGCAGGGCGGAAATCAGGTTGTAATGTTCCTCCCCCTTCTTATCATACAATAAAGTCTTTTTTCCGAGGCACTGTTCCAGTGTCTCTTTTTTTACGGTGATGGAGCCGTCTGAGCCGATTTCGCCGTTTAAGACAGCCATTTCCAGTGTATTCAGGGCAGTGCGTGCATCTCCGTTGGCAAAGGTGGCGATGGTGGAGAGCAGGGACTGTTCCATGTGAACTGTTGTATTGCCGAATCCGCGTTTGTCAGTAAGAGCCCGGGATAACATTTCCGTCAAATCCTCCGCGGTCAGCTCCTTTAGCACAAAGACCTTACACCGGGACAGCAGGGCGGCGTTGATTTCAAAGGAAGGGTTCTCCGTGGTGGCACCGATTAAGGTGATGCTGCCCTTTTCCACATAGGGGAGAAAGGCGTCCTGCTGAGCCTTGTTGAAGCGGTGAATCTCGTCCACAAAGCAGAGAGTGCGCATTCCGTAGGTGCGGTTCTCCTCCGCCTGTTTCATGATATCCTTTATCTCTTTGATGCCGCTGGTGACGGCGCTGAAATTGAGAAAGCCGGATTTGGTGCGGCTGGCAATGATTTTTGCAAGAGTGGTCTTCCCCACACCGGGAGGTCCCCAGAAAATCATGGAGGGAATCTGGTCCTGCTCCAACATTCTGCGCAGCAATTTTCCTTCACCCAACAGATGCTTTTGTCCGATGTAGTCCTCCAAAGTCCGGGGGCGCATCCTGTCGGCCAAGGGTGCCATGGCAGGGGAGAGGGAATGTTCGTTTTGGGAATCAAAAAGTGAAAGCTGGTCCATGAGTATCTCCTTGGGGCGATGTATCTTAATGATAGTAAGCTTCTTATAGATAGGATAGCACAAGGCGGCGGAATATACAAAAATATATTTATTGTTATTTTTTTGACAAATTTTTTGAAAAGACATTGCAAATACCAAAGGACTATGGTACACTAGGAATATCGGTTATGATAAAAAAATAACAATCATGAAAACCAAAATCTATGGAGGAAAATCAAATGGCAAAGAAAGTAGTTTTAGCCGGAGCATGCCGTACCGCAATCGGTACCATGGGCGGCACACTGAGCACAACCCCCGCAGCTGAGCTGGGTGCAATCGTTATCAAGGAAGCTCTGAACAGAGCAGGTGTTAAGCCAGAGCAGGTTGATCAGGTATACATGGGCTGTGTTATCCAGGCTGGTCAGGGCCAGAATGTGGCTCGTCAGGCATCCATCAAGGCAGGACTTCCCATCGAAGTTCCCGCTGTTACCATGAATGTTGTATGTGGTTCCGGTTTGAACTGCGTAAACCAGGCTGCACAGATGATTATGGCAGGAGACGCAGACATCGTTGTTGCAGGCGGCATGGAGAACATGTCCATGGCTCCTTATGCTATGATGAACGGCCGTTTCGGTTATAGAATGAACAATGGTACTCTGGTAGATACCATGGTAAACGATGCACTTTGGGATGCATTCAACAACTATCATATGATTACCACAGCAGACAATATCTGCCGTGAGTGGGGATTGACCCGTGAGGAACTGGATGAGTTTGCATTAAAGAGCCAGCAGAAGGCTGAGGCAGCTCAGAAGTCCGGCGCATTCGATGCGGAAATCGTTCCCGTAATGGTAAAGAAAAAGAAGGAAATGATTGAGTTCAAGGTAGATGAGGGACCTCGTGCAGGCTCCACCATCGAGGGACTTGCAAAGCTCCGCCCCATCAATCCCGACGGATTTGTTACCGCAGGTAACGCTTCCGGTATCAACGACGGTGCGGCAGCAATCGTTGTGATGAGCGAGGAGAAGGCTAAGGAGCTGGGTGTTAAGCCTATGGCTACCTTTGTTGCAGGTGCTCTGGCAGGTGTTCGTCCCGAGGTTATGGGTATCGGTCCCGTAGCTTCTACAAAGAAGGTAATGGCTAAGACCGGTATGAAGATTGAAGACTTCGACATCATCGAGGCAAATGAGGCATTTGCTGCCCAGTCCGTAGCAGTAGGCAAGGATCTGGGTATTGATGTTGACAAGCAGCTGAATCCCAACGGCGGCGCTATCGCACATCCCGTAGGTGCTTCCGGATGCCGTATCCTGGTTACTCTGCTTCACGAGATGCAGGCAAAGGGCGCAAAGACCGGTCTGGCTACACTGTGTATCGGCGGCGGTATGGGATGCTCCACAATCGTAAAGATTGAAGATTAATTTATGAAAATCATTCTGAGGCGGTGGAATTTCTACCGCCTTAGAGTACTGTTTGGAGTTCTTGCAAAAAACTAATAAAAATTTTGAAATGAGGTACGAAGATGGATTACATTTTGTATGAGGTAAGCGGCAATGTTGCCACCATTACCATCAACCGTGAAAAGGCACTGAACGCGCTGAACTCTCAGGTGCTGGATGAGCTGAATGCAACCCTGGATGCCGTAGATTTGAACGAGGTCCGCTGCCTGATTCTCACCGGCGCGGGACAGAAGTCTTTTGTGGCAGGTGCAGACATCGGAGAGATGAGCACACTGACCAAGGCTGAGGGCGAAGCCTTCGGCAAGAAGGGCAACGACGTATTCCGCAAGCTGGAAACCTTCCCCATTCCCGTAATCGCAGCTGTCAACGGCTTCGCACTGGGCGGCGGATGTGAGATTTCCATGAGCTGTGACATCAGAATCTGTTCCGACAACGCTGTATTCGGTCAGCCCGAGGTTGGTCTGGGAATTACTCCCGGCTTTGGAGGAACCCAGAGACTTGCCCGCCTGGTAGGTGCCGGAATGGCAAAGCAGATGATTTATACCGCACGCAATATTAAGGCTGCCGAGGCTTACAGAATCGGTCTTGTGAACGAAGTATATTCCGCAGAGGTTGACGCTGAGGGTAATGTCGTAAAGACCGCGCAGGAGGTAATGCTTGCAGCAGCACAGAAGATGGCTGCGGGAATTGCCAAGAATGCCCCCATTGCTGTCCGCAATTGTAAGAAGGCAATCAATGAGGGACTGGATGCAGATATGGATGAGGCAATCGTGATTGAGGAGAAGCTCTTCGGTGACTGCTTCGAGACAGAGGATCAGAAGTACGGTATGGCTTTCTTCCTTGACAAGAACAAGGAGAAGGTGAAAGAGCCGTTTAAAAACTGCTAGTCATCGGAAAAATCAGAAGCACGACAGTGCGGTTTTACGAAGCAAAAGGATTTTCCCGATGCAGTGAAGGTACAGCAAGCGGCTGCGAAGCAGACAATAAAGCAGAAAAAGTATGATATAAAAAAAGGAGGATTTACAATGAAAGTAGGTATTATCGGTGCCGGAACCATGGGACAGGGCATTGCAAAGGCATTTGCTCAGGTTGAAGGTTACGAAGTAGCGCTCTGCGATATCAAGCAGGAGTGGGCTGAAGGCGGCAAGGCGAAAATCCAGAAGGGTTACGCAAAGCTGGTGGAAAAAGGCAAGATGACGCAGGAGGCAGTAGATGCTATCGTAGCAAAGATTACACCCGGTCTGAAGGAGGACCTTTGTGCAGATTGTGACCTGATTGTCGAGGCTGCTTTTGAGAACATGGAAGTAAAGAAGACCACCTTCGGTGAGCTTGACAAGATTTGCAAACCTGAGTGTATTTTCGCTTCCAACACTTCCAGCCTTTCCATCACCGAAATCGGCAACGGATTGAACCGCCCCATGATTGGTATGCACTTCTTCAATCCCGCTGACCGCATGAAGCTGGTTGAGGTAATTGCAGGCGTGAATACTCCCGTGGAGGTTGTGGACACCATCAAGAAGATTTCTGAGGAAATCGGAAAGACTCCCGTACAGGTAAACGAGGCAGCAGGCTTTGTTGTAAACCGTATCCTGATTCCCATGATTAACGAAGCAGCTTTCATCAAGATGGAAGGTGTTTCCGATGTGGCCGGCATCGATACGGCTATGAAGCTGGGTGCAAATCATCCCATGGGACCCCTTGAGCTGGGCGACTTTATCGGTCTGGATATCTGCCTTGCAATTATGGACGTTCTCTACAAGGAGACCGGCGACAGCAAGTACCGTGCATGTCCTCTTATCCGCAAGATGGTTCGCGGCGGCAACTTGGGCGTGAAGAGCGGCAGAGGCTTCTACATCTACAATGCAGACCGTACCAAGACCCCTGTAGATGCACAGTAAAGACTAATTGCGAACGCCGGATGGTGAGCAATTAGTCGATACATCTCAATTTGCAGAGCAAATCGAGATGGTACCAAAGCGATTGCGAACGCCGAATGGTGAGAAATTTTAAAAAATAGATAATTGGAGGATTAAACATCATGGATTTTACATTATCCAAAGAACATGAGATGGCGAGACAGTTGTTCAAGGATTTCGCCGAGAATGAAGTAAAGCCTCTTGCACAGGAAGTGGATGAGGAAGAGCGTTTCCCCAGAGAGACCGTTGAGAAGATGGCAAAGTACGGCTTCATGGGTATCCCCGTTCCCAAGGAGTACGGCGGACAGGGCTGTGATATCCTGACCTACGCTATGTGCGTGGAGGAGCTTTCCAAGGTTTGCGGTACCACAGGCGTTATTGTTTCCGCACATACTTCCCTTTGCATTGACCCTATTCTGACTTACGGTACCGAGGAGCAGAAGCAGAAATATCTGCCTGAC
>JAEDMI010000106.1 GCA_016303085.1 Acetatifactor sp. | reverse complement strand
CATCTTCCCATTGATGGAAGTGCCGTTGTCCAGCATATCCTTTATGTTAATCAGACAGCAGTTAAAAATGGGCTGGATAAAGTAATCCGCATCATGGAAGTGCAGTACACCGTTGTCATGGGCCAGCGAAATATGTTCGGGCAGAAGCATGCGCCTTGTCACATCCCGAGACACTTCTCCTGCAATATAATCTCTCTGGGTGGAAGCAAGGCGTGTATTCTTGTTGGAATTTTCCTCCGCCAGTTCTTTGTTTTCATTGCGAATCAATTTTAGGATAGACTCGTCCGTAGTGTTGGATTTACGAAGCAGACTCCTCTGATAACGGTACACCATATATTTCTTGGAGAGCACATACTTATTTGCCTCCACCAGATGCTGCTCAATGATATCCTGCACATGTTCTACAGTCTGAAGCTCTTTACCCTCATCTTTTACAGCCAGCAGTATCTCCGCAATCAGCTTTTCATCTGCTCTGTCCTTTTCTTCCACCTCGTTATTGGCTTTGTGGATAGCCGCTACAATCTTTTCTTCCTCATAAGGGACCACACGTCCGTCTCTTTTCTGAATCTTCATAACCGATTCTTCTCCTGTTCTATACTCTGTATTTTTCCCAAGCGGGCAAAAAAATTTCAGCCTCTTTCCTCTTATAACCGGACTGTAGCGGGATTTCTTGGCTGTTGTCCGCCCACGGCGCAAAAAGAGCCGTAACCGCAAGCATATCACGAATACGACTCTTTTCTATATTTTGTGGATTACGCCACATATCGTACCTATATCTTGTATTTCAATTATAGTAGAGACAGGATAAAAAAGCAAGTCTGAAATTTGTCATCTACAAGGGAACCGCCCAAAAGCTGAACCGGTATGTCCAACATCAATAGTAAATCCCCGGTGCACCGAGACCGCAACAGCCGCCGCTTCCGCAGCAACACAAGTTGCAAATCATATTCACGAGACAGAGCTTCATGCAGAGATTCCCGCTGCCGAAAGAGGGATAACCGTATGCCGCCTGCCTTTGCTCGTACCAGCTTCCGCCGCTTTCAAACTGTTGTACAAGGCTGCGATAACTCATATTGTCCGGCTCCATGGCCGCTGCCCTCTTTGCGTGTTCCAAAGCTGCCACATTATTTCCCAGTCCCGAGTGCGCTATGGCGCTGTAATAATACCACCTTGCATCCCGCCGGGCTTCTCCCATGTTGTCCAGAGTAGTTCTGGCCTCCCTGTAATATCCGTTACGAATATAGTTTCCCGCCGCACGGATATAGGTATTCTCCTCATATCCTGTTTCCTGGCTCTGACCGAAGCCTCCATAACCGCCAAACGGGCCATAGCCGAAACCTCCGTAGCCCTGATTACCATAACCGTCCGATGAACTGCCGTTTCCGTAGCTGTTGCTTCCATAACTTCCGCTATATCCGTAATTTCCGGCCCCGCCGAAGCCCGAAGTTCTCTCCTTCATAATCTGCTGATAAGCTGCCTGAATTTCCTTGAACTTCTCCTCTGCCTGATCCTTGTTGGGATTATTGATATTGGCATCCGGGTGATATTTTCTGCTGAGCGTCTTATATGCTTTTTTTATTTCTTCCTCGGTGGCATTCCTGCTCACCCCTAACACACTGTATGGGTCGTACATAGTTACCTCATTCCGCGTATTCCGCGCTTATTCTCACCTTCATTCGTTCTCACTGACCGATTCTGCACTGACGGCTCCCTGCAATTTTTCCATCCGTTTCTCGTGCACAGCCTCATAGCGACACCACACGCCGGAGTAGAGAATGTTTCTCAGAATCTCCACGTTTTCAAGAATAGGCAGCTTTTCAAACTCCCTGCAACATTCTGACATCATCATCATGAGGATAGTCTTGCACTCCTCCTCAAAATCAGGGCTTTCATACCTGCGCTTTAGGGGATTGAAGGTTCCCTTTTTGATATCCTTCTCCACATCCTCATAGGCATCGCAGAGATAAATAAATTTTCCTAGGAAAAATCCCAGTGTGCGCAGATTTTCCGACCACTCGTCCTCCCTGGGTGTGACGATTTCCGCCATAACTTTTCCGAACAGTCCCGCCAGCGTATCAATATCTGCATTCTCCGATTGCTCCGCCTCCGAAAAATCCTGCATGTAGAGACTGATTTTTCTCAGTTTCTCCGAATATACCTGTAGCTGCTTCCCTGTCTTTCCCTCCAGGATTCTGCCATAGATAAGTTTCCACAGCTTTTTTTCATCCTCCCAGTCGTCTCTGCACTTATAATATGCAAGCAGGGCATTCATATCCGCTGCATATTCCGTGAAAATATTGTTCCGTGTCTCATGGTTCTCAAAGGGATGGGCGATACACTTGCAGCTCCCCACATTCGTCTCCGGTTCATACAACCCGGTAAGCAATATGGCGAGGAAGGTCATGTCATAGCTTAAAGAAATCTGTCCCGATGTCCCGTACTTTCTCTTTAAATCCCGGCAAATGCCGCAGTAGTAAGAATGATAGACATCAAATTCCTTAAATTTCATTTCGGCTTTATTGATAATAATATATCCGAACATTTCCTAACCTCAACTCTTTTTTACAAATTCCGTGCCGCATTTCCTACAGGTTATGGCAATCCGTCCCCTGCCTCTGGGGACGCGAATCTTCTGCTTACAGTTTGGACACTTGTAAATGTGATACTGTTTCAGCTGGGACAGCTCCCGCTTCTTTTTCTGAAAGAAGCCTCTGACCTTCATGGACTTTCTCAGATACCACTGGTTCTCCGCGGAGCGCTTCGCTATATTTCTGGAGAACATACGAAAATAAGAATAAATCAGTGCCGCAAGCGCAAGGAAATAAAAGGGGCCTCTGAAAATCATGGACAGCACGAGAAGGACTAATACAAGTATCATCAGAAATCTGTTCAACTGGTCACTGCCGTATCTGCCCCACATAAATCGTTGCAATTTTTCTCTCATCGCCGCCTCCGTACCACAGCTGTCCTTTCATGACAGTCTGCCTCTTGTTCATAGATTTTATTGTACACGCTTATTGACGAAATACAATTAAATAAGTATAAACAAATCATTAACCTTTCCACCGGTAATCAAAATATCATCCTCTTTGAATTAAGTCGGTATACCTCCCGGCAAAAAGCGGGTGGGGTATAAAAAAACCTACAATTATACCCCGCTGCAAAGAGCATACGGGGTATGAGAAGCAAAAAACTTGCAAACCGTCTTCTTTAGTGCTGATGCTTAATCAGTCCACAGGCTTTTGACAATTCCATCACCAAAACCGGAACGAAAATCAGTCCCAGACCAATCAGATACAGTCTTGCAGGAAGCCATATCAGACCAAACAGCACGGACAGAGGCGTAAACAGCACAAGCAACACAAGCGCAACAGACACAAGCGCCGCTCCATTCAGTTTTCGGTTGGTAAACACACCGATTTTGAATAAGGAACGATTGGAACGCATATTAAAGGCCTGAACCACCTGTGAGAGTGATAAAACCATAAAAGTCAGGGTCTGACCGCCTTCCACGCAGCCGGTTATTCTTTCGCCGATATAAAAAGCAAGTAAAGCCAGCACGCCGAACATAACTCCCTGCAGGGCAATCCGAATTCCGAAGCCGTGAGCAAACAGGCTCTCGTCCTTTGGCTTTGGCTTGCAGTCCATAATCCCTTCCTCCACCGGCTCCATACCCAGCGCAACGGCGGGCAGGCTGTCTGTAACCAGATTAATCCACAGAAGCTGCATGGATAAAAGCGGCGATTTGTGCCATAAAAGCATTGCCACAAAGACTGTGATGACCTCGCCGATATTCGTGCCCAGCAGGAAACCCACTACCTTTTTAATATTCGCATAAATACCCCGGCCTTCACGGACAGCGTCCACAATGGTTGCAAAGTTATCATCAGTCAGAGTCATATCAGCCGCACCTTTAGCCACATCGGTTCCGGTAATTCCCATAGCACAGCCGATGTCAGCCGCCTTCAGAGCCGGAGCATCGTTTACTCCGTCACCTGTCATGGAAACTACCTGCCCCTTGCGCTGCCATGCCTTGACAATACGGATTTTATTTTCGGGAGAAACACGTGCATAGACACTGATGCCTTCCACCTGTGCATCCAGCTCCGAATCAGTCATTGCATCCAGTTCTGCACCGGTAATGGACTTATCGTTCCCTTGTAGGATTCCCAACTCCCTGGCGATAGCCGAAGCGGTTACCACATGGTCGCCGGTAATCATGACAGGTTTAATTCCCGCTTTTAAACAGGTAGCCACTGCCGCTTTTGCCTCCGGTCTGGGCGGATCAATCATACCCACAAGCCCCAGAAAGATCAACCCGTTTTCCAACTCATCGGAAGTCGGTTCTTGAGGAACGGTTTCTATCTCCTTGCAGGCAACAGCCAGAACACGCAATGCATCCCGGCTCATTTCATCGTTCACCCGCTTTGCAGCTTCCAGATTGCCTGCAATGCAACGGGATGCCATGACGTCAAACGCACCCTTAACAATGACCACATTTTTTCCGTCAATGCGGTTGACAGTGGTCATCAGCTTACGGTCGGAATCAAAGGGTATCTCTGCCAGCCGGGGATATTCCCTGTTCAGTTCATCCTTGGGCATCCCGTTACGATGGGCAGCAAGAACAATGGCTGTTTCAGTGGGGTCACCGATATGTTGCTCCTCCTTGCCGTGGAACACGACGGTACCGTCACAGCAGAGAACTCCATAAGTCAGCAGCCTGCGGACACCCTCGGAATTCCGGGTGGTAATTTCTTCTGTTCTGTCAGTTCCGTCCAGATAAGCCTTAACCAGCGTCATACGGTTCTGTGTCAGAGTTCCGGTCTTGTCTGAGCAGATAACGGAGGCACTGCCCAGAGTTTCAACTGCAGGCAGACGGCGGATAATGGCATTTTTCTTTACCATCCGCTGTACTCCGATAGAAAGCACAATGGTAACGATAGCCGGAAGTCCCTCCGGGATGGCAGATACCGCCAAGGAAACGGCAGTCATAAAGATTTCCAGAGCGGGAATGCCGTTTGCAATGCCCACCACAAAGATAATCGCACAGGCTACCAATGCCATCACACCCAGATATTTACCCAGCTGCGCCAGTTTTTTCTGCAAAGGCGTCTGTCCGTCCTCCTCATTGTTCAGGAGATTGGCTATCTTGCCCATTTCCGTATCCATACCGGTCGCCGTAACCACCGCAACAGCCGTTCCGTAAGTGACGGAGCAGCCCGAAAACACCATGTTGCTGCGGTCCCCCAGCGGTGCAGTTTCGGGGACCAGAGCTTCCGCGTCCTTCTCTGAGGGCACAGATTCTCCTGTCAACGCGGATTCCCACTTTTCAGACTGACGCTTCGTAAAAGCCTTGCATCGGCAGGAACAAAATCTCCCGCTTCCAGACGGATGATGTCACCGGGAACCAGCAGTACTGCGTCAATCACCCTTTCTGTCCCGTCACGAATAACACGTGCGTGAGGCGCCGACAGGCTCTTCAACGCATCCAGTGCTTTTTCCGCCCTGCTCTCCTGCATGACGCCCATAACGGCATTAAGGACAACAATCAGCAAAATCAGTACCGGTTCAAAAAATTCCTTTAGTTCCCCTTCCACACATGCAATGACGAAGGAAACCACCGCAGCGGTTGCGTATCTCCTGCGCACGTTCTTCCGTCAGTCCGCCTGTAATATCAGACCCCAACTCTTCCAAAGTCTCCCGAATGGTTACATGATGAAATGTCAAGTGCCTACCTCCTTATTATTCGCCTGCAATGGTCATATCTCTCACCAGCACGGAGGGAGAGCCGCATTTGCCGCCCATAGACCTGATAAACTTCAAATCTGTACCAATCTTCTCGATTTCCTTCAAAACGGTAAAAAAGTTTCCGGAAACCGTGATATTTTTCACAGGCACTGTCCTTTGACCATTCTCAAAACGGTAACCTTCCGCCAGAAGAGAAAAATCTCCCGTGATAGGGTTCGCACCCGCGTGAAGACCGGATACATCCTTGATGCAGATGCCGTTTCCGGCAACTGCCAGCAGTTCTTCTTCATTTCCTTCCACAGGTTTCAGATAAAAAGTGAAGGGGCCGACACCCACATTGGACGCATAGGAAGCCTTCTGCCCGTTTCCGGTGGACTTTACCCCTGCTTTTGCCGCAGTACTCAGATTATGCAGCAAAGTCTTCAAAGTACCGTTTTCAATAACATTCTTCTTGTAGGTTGCAACGCCCTCTCCGTCAAAGGTTCTCTTGACAGTACTGTCCTTATACATCGGGTCATCAATAATCGTCACGATATCCGCAGCAATCTTTTCGCCTTCTTTATCCTTTAACAGAGACATTCCCTTCTGGGCTGCTTCTGCGGAGAATACGGAGTCATAAGTGGTCAGAAGCTGAGCGAAAGCCTTGCCCGTGAACACAATGTTGTATTTGCCGCTGGGCACGCTTCCCGCGCCGATGGTTGCTATGGCATTCTCCACCGCTTTGGCTGCAATCTTCTTCAGGTCAAAGTTTTCAAGACTGCCGTCCTTATCCTCGAATCCGTTATACATTTCTTCCCCGTCGGACACAAGTGCCACAGCCATGCAAAGTGCATAGGAGGATTTGTCTTCCAAATCAAGCCCCTTTGAATTACAGAGTGCATAACTTGATCTGCCGTAAGCCACATAGCTCTGAGTGCCGTCTGCCACACGGGAGTCCGCAGCATATATTTCCTTTTGCAGAGCAAGCGCGTTTTCCACCAGTTCAGCACCGGACGGCTCTTTACCGTTATCCTCCGACAGCACCTGATAAGTATCGCCCTTTTCATGAATAAAGGACTCCTCCTCGCTCTCGATGGACTTCACATTTTCCAGTGCACGGAGTACCAGAGACCTTGCTTCCTCCTCCGTCAGATTCTCAGCGGAGGCATAGCCTGCCTTTCCGTCCTTGATACAGCGGTAGCAGACACCCATGCTGCTGTCGGTGCTGTACTCGTTTACCTCCTGCTTAAAGGTATCCACAGAAGTAGACTCACTCTCTGTATAATAAAGTTCATAGTCGGCAACCTGCAGTTCCTCGGAAATGCCGATTACCGCTTTTTTAAATTCCTGGTATGTCATATTTACCTCATTTCTGCCGCTCCGCGGCTATGTTTGCAACTTCCGGAAGAATGTCTCAACGAGACATTCTTTCAGGTGAAATTTAGAGTTTCTTAAGCATCGTACTTTGATGCTTTAGAAACTCTTTTCACCTTGTTAGCGTCCGCCCACAGTGATGGATGATACACGAATCAACGGCTGTCCCACATCGGTAGGAATGCTTCCCGAAGAAGCACCGCACATACCCTGCGCTCTGGCTACATTCTTACCCACCATATCAATGTTCATAATCACCTCAGAGCCCTTGCCCACAAGGCTGGCTCCGCGGACAGGCTCACAGATTTTACCGTTTCTTATCACATACCCCTCGCGAACCGAGAAATTGAACTGTCCGGTAACGGGATTTACGGAACCGCCGCCCATCTCCTTGGCGTAAAGTCCGTACTCTATGGACGAAATGATATCCTCATCTCTGTCCTCACCTGCTGCAATATAAGTATTGGTCATTCTGGAAGTAGGTACATACAGGTAACTCTGACGTCTGGAGCTTCCTGTGGACTCCATGCCCATACGTCTGCCGTTCAGCTTATCAATCATGTAACTCTTCAAAATACCCTTGTCAATCAGTACCTTTTTCTGTGCGGGAGTTCCCTCATCATCGATGTTCACAGAGCCCCATCCATTGGGAATGGTACCGTCATCGATAGCAGTGACTTTTGTATTTGCAATCTGCTGTCCAAGTTTTCCGCAGAATTGTGACTGCCCCAATGCAACGCCGGATGCCTCCAGAGAATGTCCGCAGGCCTCATGGAAAATAACACCGCCAAAACCGTTTTCAATGGCTACAGGCATCACGCCCGCATTGATATACCCCGCATGCAGCATGGTGACAGCCTGCTTGGATGCCTTTCTGCCCAGTTCCTTCGGGTCAAAGTCCTCAAAAAGCTCCAATCCCTTTCTGGCACCTGGACTGACGGAGCCCGTCTGATTCTCGCTGCCGTCGCTGGCTATGGAAGTCACATTCACTCTGGTACGAACCTGTCTGTCCTGTGTCAGAAGACCTTCGCTGGTAGCAATGAGTATCTTGTGATCCACCTCCAGAAAGCTTCCGGTTACCTGGGAAATCTCGTCACTGTATTCCCTTGCAGCAAGGCATGCCTCGCGGATATAGTCGATTTTATAAGAGTTCTCCACGCTCTCGGGGACAATCCTGATTGGATGAATATCTCCGAAAATACGCTCTCTAAGCACAAT
>JAEDMI010000105.1 GCA_016303085.1 Acetatifactor sp. | reverse complement strand
CAGTATATCCACCCAAATATTGGACAGTGATGAAACCGCAAGAAATATAAACGGCGTCTTAGAATCTCCCAGTGCAGAAAAAATACCCGTACATACATTATAAAAAAACAGGAAGGGCAGCCCCCATACATAAATATCCAGATAAAGCAGGGAGTCCGCAAAAACCTCTTCAGGCGTGTGAATCAGCTGTAGCAACCATTCACAACTGAATATGCCGAATATCATCAGCAATCCGCAAAGCACCCCGGTGGCAATCAGAGAGGTGTAAACCGCTGTCTTCATCTCCCCATACTCCTTTGTGCCAAAAAGCCTTGACGCGATGACGGAGCAGCCGATGTTACAGCCGAAGGCAAACGCAATGAAAATCAGCGTAATCTCATAGCTGTTTCCCACCGCCGCCAACGCATTTTCACCAACGAATTTTCCAACCACAAAGCTGTCTGCAATATTATACAACTGTTGAAAAATAATACTTCCGAACAGCGGTAAACAAAAACACCACAAAACTTTTTCCGGTTCCCCAACGGTCAAATCCTTATTCATAGATACCTCCGAATCCGCCTTGTATTCGGAGGTATTATACGCCAAATAATCTTGCCGTGCAAGCACGGTTTCACATGAAAGCAATATAGAATTCATATCAAAATCTGATAGGTGTTATCTCTTCTGTCAGCGGCTCCATCCGATATTCGGGAAAGCTGTCTATCAGGTCTTCGAGACAGAGAACGGTGTTATAAACGATATCATGGGCAAGCATTACCACCTTCTTACGTCCCAGCGTACTCTCCACAGCATTTTCCACCAGCTGCTCCGGTGTGGATTTTGAAACCGCATCTTCCAGACTGCCGTTCCAGTCAAAGTATATGAAGCCCTTCTCCGTCATTTCTTCGATAATATCCCCGTACACATCTCTGTTATAGGAATTAATGCTGCCTCCGGGAAATCGGAACAGCTTTACCTCCATACCCGTCACTTCATACACGGCATCATACGCTTCCTCTCTTCCGAGTTGGATAAAAAGCCTGTCTCGATAAGACAGGCAGGCATGGAAGCCTCCCTGATGACGTACAAATCAGTACTGTCACAGAGTTCTCGATTCCGAGCACCCGTCTTTTCCAGTGCTCCCTTATGTACCAGCTGAGCCAGTCGTCTGCTGCCCTCTGTCTTTCCGCAATACCATGTCTCGATACCCTGTACGGGAGACTCCTGCTCCTCACAGGCATTCTGATGAATGCTGATATAAATATCAGCGTCACCGCCGTGCCCCGGATCGATGACAATTACGGGTATCTTCGGTTCCGGTTCTTCCATCACTACAATTTCCTGTTCCGCTGCACCGGCAGATTCCTCCGGCCGTCCCGCGGACAAGATTTCATTTTCCGCAACTATCCTTGTCTCTTCCGCTCCCGGCTGAAAGTAAAAATAAACAATACCCAGACATGCGGATAAGGTCAGGCACATGGACAAGGCAATCGTCAGCACCTTTTCCGCCGTCTTTCTGCTCCTGTCTCTACGGTAAACCCTGTTATCCCAGGGGCTCACCCGCACCAACCTCACCTCATAGCTCTTTCTCTTTGCCTGTCCGTACATGATATCTTCCTCTTCTCTGCCAAAGCGAGGCTTTCCGCCGCCGTTATCCACACCGGCTCAATGTCTCGCTTTTCGCTGTTGCGGCGCTCGTCACAAAAAAATCTCTCCGCAGCTGTTATACACAGCATACAGAGAGACTCCGTCAGAATATCATATTTTTGGCATAGAAATATCATCCTTTTTCCATAATATTTGCATCATCTGGAAATCTTCAAAAACAATTCATTGATTCCCTCATAAAATCCTACCGTCACCACAGTCCTGCCTTCCTCCATACCTGCAAAGGTATATTTTTTGAAGTAAGGCGTTGTCTCGGAGAGGGGATTTGCTCCCTCATATTCCTGTGGCTCGTCCAAACCCATGTACTCTGCCCAAGTGGAAATAATGTTATCCGCATCGATATCCTCCCAGGAAGTTGTCTGGGTTCTCACATAAAACTCATACACCTTTCCCGTGTCTGCATCCACATAAGCATCCAGTAAACGGTTCGCCCTGTCAGCATTCTGCTTCTCTGATTTTAAGGATATCTTCCAGACCAGCACATTATTTCTGGGCTCCGGTATATCGATGGCGGAATACATCACCGCACTGTAAGCCCTCTCGCTCAGAGCCTTCACGTAATCAGGAACAATTCCCAGACTTTTCAGCTCTTCCAGTGCCTGATTGCAAAGTTCAATGCCCTGACTCTCCTGAACTTCCTGTCCGGAGGAATCCTTCCTGTTTATCACCATGGCGTAGGAACCCGTCAGTTCCTGATAGTCCAGATTCACACTGTCGTTTCTCGTCATGGCATTCTGCTCGCTCTCCGGCAGAATCTGATTGTTCAGACATTTTGATAAAATATACAGCTTCTCATTACCGCTCAGAAAATAGCGATAGCCCTCTGTTCCGGTTTCCGCTTCCCGGGTGGTAATTCGGTTCAGGATAGCACTGTCACGATACTCAGCCAATGCCTCCGGCCCCCAGACCGCAAAACCCACTATGATTACCGCGAGAGGCAGCAGCAAAAGACTAATTCTCTTTCTCTTCATTGCACTGCTCCTCCTTTCTCCAAGGCAGAACGAAGCTCATGCAGGTTCCTTCTCCTACCTTACTCTCTATTTTCAGTTCACTGTCATGGAGACGCAGGATTTCCACACACAGTGCCAGCCCCAACCCCGCACCGTTTTTGCTGCGGGAACGGGATTTATCCACCATATAAAAGGCTTCCGTGACCCTTTTCACTTCCTCCTCGGGGATACCGACACCGTAATCTTTTACCTGAAACTCGTAACCTTCCTCCAAACGTCTCCCCGATACCTCCACAACATCTCCCGGCCCTGATGCCTTAAAGGCGTTGTCCACCAGGTTCAGCAACACAGATTTTATCAGGTTCACCTCAGCGTATACGATACCCTTGTCAAAGGAAGTCTTCATGGTCTGTTCTGTATTTCCCGCAAACATATCCTCCAGATAACGGAAAATCTTTTCTGCTTCCACAGGCTGCGGCTCTATCTGCTCCCGCTTTGTAACGATGATGTCCAGCAGACGGAAGGACATGCTTTCCAGTCTTTTACCCTCGGTATATATATAGTTGGAGGACAGAAAATGCTTCTCCTCATCCAACCTTCTGGAACGAAGCAAATCCGCGTATCCGATAATTGCCGTCAACGGTGTCTTCAGCTCATGGGCAAAGGCTGCAATAAAATCTTCCCTCGCTCTCACTTCCTCCTGCAATTCACCGATGGTTCCCTCCAGCACGTTGGCCATGCTGTTGAAATCCTGAGTGAGCTGTCCAAGTTCGTCACTGCTGACTTGTCTGGCCCGATAACTGTAGTCTCCTTCCGCCATTTTACGGGTAGCTCTTGTAAGAAGCCGGATAGGTTTTGTCAGCCATGTGCAGATAAAGAACATCACCACCGCACTGGCAGCCAGCATGGCAAGCGTCACCTTACGGTAAACGGAAAATCCCATAGCTCTCTCGGTAAATATCTCGGTCACATCCTTCATGGTCTCCAGATACAGATTCCTGTCCAAAGCATTTACCATGATACCTGTCTGTATATAATAGTGTTCCTCCCTGCAAATGAGCTGCCAGCTCCCGGAATTCTCCGTGATACTCTGCAGGAGTGTCATATCCTCCGTAAACTCTTCGCTGACATACAGAGGCTTTTTCTCTTCATCGGAAAGGCGCAGTAAACGCCCGGAACCCTGTCCTCCGCCTTCCAGCTTGGCTCCGATCTGCTGTACCGCAATATCCTGCAAAACGTCATACTTGGCAGGCACATTCAACGCTGCCGTCTCGAACGCAAACTGAAGAATATTGCTGTCATCCAAAGCCTGCTCCACCTCTCTTTCCAGAGCGGTCTCAAACACAAAGTTCACAAAGAAGTATCCGCTGAGACCGAAGGCTGCTGCCATGATAATAATTGTCCACAGCAGAATTTTATATAAAAATTTCATATGAGTAATCACGCCTTTCTCACACTATACTTCCAGTCGGTAGCCTACCTTATATACTGCCACCAGATTGTTCTCCCAACCCATTTTTCGGCGAAGCCTCTGTACATGAAGGTCCAGCGTGCGGCTGTCTGCGAGATATTCATCGCCCCATACTTTCTCGTACAGGCTCTCCCTGAAAAGCGCAATATTTTTATTCCGGATAAACAGTACAAGCAACCCGTATTCTTTGTTGGTCAATACCACGGGTTTTCCTGCCTTTGTCACTTTTCTGGCATCCACGTCCACCTCCACATCCCCCGCAGTGAGAATCGTCTCCGTCTTATTGTACCGGCGCAGCACCACTTCTACCCTTGCCACCAGTTCCACCACGTCAAAAGGTTTCACCAGATAATCCTCAGCGCCCAGCTTCAGCCCCTTTACCCTGTCCTTTACCTCATGCTTGGCTGTAATGAAAATAACAGGAATTTTTAAGGGTCTTATGTACTCCATGATGTCATAGCCGTCTGCCCCGGGAAGCATAATATCCAGAAGAATTAAGTCAAATGGTTCCGATTCTATCAAGTCGATGGCCTTCAAACCGTCCTGTACGGATTTACAGTCATATCCTGCCGCCGACAGATTAATGTCAATCAAGTCACAGATAGGCTTTTCATCATCTACAATCAGTATCTTAATCATTTTCTACCGTCCACCCCCAGTAATCCCGAATAATGTCCACCAATCCGCTCACCGTGTCCTCCGTGGTGCACTGATAGTAGTCATTAAATTCTTTATCCTCCTCAAAACCGTCTGTCCTCTGATAATAAACAGAACATATGGTATCCACCAGCAGCTCGCCCTCAGAGCCGGTGTAGCTGTATCTTCCCAGCACCACAATATCCTTCATGCCGTCCCCGTCCATATCCCGACAGGTCATTCCCTTCAGTGCATAGAGGTTATCATAGTCTCCCATGGGCTGGAAGCTCCACACGATATCCCCCTGCTCATTGACCAGGTATATCATGAATACATTGTATTCCGCCATTTTGATAATGCCGGGTACCACCCGCAGAAAACCCTGCTTTTCAAAGCTGCGGTAATAACACTGCTCCTGAATAATCTGAAATCCGTTTTCCACCAGTTCGTCCAACGTTGTGGCTGTATAAAGAATTTCCGTGGAATTTCCGTCTCTGACGTAGGAGGCAATAAAATCTGCGCTCTTATTCATGCTGAAACGGTTTATTTTGTCGGAAACCCGCCAGTCTCTGTAAAAACCACCGTCTCGCTGAAACAGTACATCTCCTGTCTTGTAGGTTCTCCCGGCATATTTTCCTTCCTCATTTTCACATTCGGTAATCAGAATAATATCCGTCAGCCCGTCCCGGTTTAAATCCTGGAAAGATACGGCTGCGACTCCCTTCGTAGGCTGCTCCATCTGCCCCAGCCACTTATTGTTTGTCTCCAGCTGATTGGTTTTATAGAGCACCTTTCCTTTGTTATCCGTAATCAATACACCCAGCCGATGGTATTTTTCATACATCACAGGTATAAAATTCACCTCTGTCTCTCCGTCCGAAAAAGATTCCAGCACCACCGGAAAGCTCTGATCCTCAATCCTGTAAAAACCGTTGGGCTCAATGTCATCCGTATCCTCGATTGCGGCAAACAGTGCCATGTATTCATTATAATCCCGAATCAACTGCTCCGATTCATCGCTCTCTGCCGCCCTGACAGAAAAACCGGTCAGGGTACACATGCAGAGTACCACAGACAGCCATCTCCTTTTTTTTCTCACCGGGCTCCTCCTTATTTACAGTTAAAAAGAAACTGGCTTCACGCATCATGTAAAGCCAGTATAACTCCTGATTGCATCATTTTTGCATGTAGTGCTTATTCCTCGTAATACTTCAATATCACGGCACAGGTCTTCGGCAGCTGAACTTTTATCATACCGCCGGTTACTTCAAACTCCCGTCCTGCGCTGCAGCCGTTTTCGTCTGTCCAGAGCAGTGCCCGCATCTTCCCATGCTTCGGTGTACCAAGTATCCACACCGGAATCTGTTTTTCTATGGGATGGTCGTTATTGTTCACCAGTATCAGACACTGACCCCGTCTGTTGAATCTGCCATATGCCAGAAAATTGTAATCACAGTCCATGCGCATGATAGAGCCTGTTCGCAGTTCATCATTCTCCCTGCGCAGCCGGATAATGCTTTTGTGAAAATCAATCAGCTCCCTATCCTCGTGTCCCCATGGATAGGTTCTCCTGCTGTCCGGGTCCGTAAAACCGCATACTCCGGCCTCATCCCCGTAATAGATGGTAGGTGCCCCCATCCAGGTCATCTGCATCACTACAGCCTCCCGGAACACCGCCTTGTTGATCCCCTGTTCTGCTGCCTGCGGGCCTGCGCTGTCGGTTCTGCCAACGCGGTGGTTGGTTCTGGTCAGAAACCGGGAATGGTCATGGTTAGAAAGCTCATTCATGGCAATCTGCCAGCTGGGCATGGAAAAACTTGCGCTGTGATGCTGCATGGCACCCCAAAAGCTCTCGGCATTTCCCAGCAAATCCTCGCGATAATCGTCACTGTGCTTTTCCATTCCTGTCAGAAACCATGTCACCGGCTCCATAAACGCATCGTAATTCATGACGGTATCCCACTCATTGCCCTGCAGCCAATCCCTTGTATTTCCGTAATGCTCCGCAAGAATAACGGCATCCGGATTTGCTTCTTTCACTGCTTTACGGAATTCCTGCCAGAAATAATGGTTGAAATCCTGACTGTGACCCAAATCTGCCGCCACATCCAGACGCCATCCGTCCACATTGTAAGGCGGGGACACCCACTTTTTTGCAACCTTCAGCACATAGTCCATCAGCTCTTTGGAGCCCTCATAATTCAGCTTGGGAAGGGTATCGTGCCCCCACCAGCCGTCATAGGAGCCGTTACAGGGCCATTTGTTCTCGTCGTGAAACTGAAAATAGCTTCTGTAAGGACTGTCGGCGCTGGCATAAGCGCCCTTCTCATATCCTTCCGCATTCTCATAAATACGCTCACGATCCAGCCATTTGTTAAAGGAGCCGCAGTGATTGAACACACCGTCGATAATGACACGGATACCCCTCTTGTGGGCCTCCTCCACAACCTGACCGAAAAAGCGGTTGCTTGCCTCCAGATTGGCCTGGTTGGTCACTCTATTGATATACTTGGATGCCTGACGGTTTTCTCTCTGTCCTTCCGGAAGTAAATCACCTCTGTCATCCACAATTTTTCCGAAATGAGGGTCTATATAGTCGTAGTCCTGAATATCATATTTATGATTGGAGGGAGAGACAAAAAGAGGATTGAAGTAAATAACCTCCACTCCCAAATCCTGCAGATAATCCAACTTATCCAGGACTCCCTGCAGGTCGCCGCCGTAAAATTCCCTCACATCCATGCGGGCGGGATATCGGTTCCAGTCTTCCACCTTGTGCACCGGCTCGCCGATGTAGCAGTATTCATTGGTCTCCACATCGTTTGATGTATCGCCGTTACAGAAACGGTCCACATAAATCTGGTACATCACGGCACCTTTTGCCCAATCCGGTGTCTTAAAACCGGGAAGGATTACAAAATTATAATACTCGTTGGGCTCATGAACCATACCTCTTGTATCGTAATACCCCTTCAGTCGCCCCGACTCTATCTCAAAACAGTAAGTGACCTTCTCTTCCTCCAACTGCAATTCGCAGGTATAATAATCAAAATGCTTGTCGCTCTCTGCCTTGGACATAATATATTTTTCGCCCCGGCACAGCAGGAGCACCCTGTCCACGTTATTTTTTGCGGTGCGGAAACGAATGCTGACCTTTTCATGAGCTGCCGGCTCCGGCGGAATCAGGTATTCGCCGGTGGTATCCGAAAAAAGTGCCCTTCTGTTGAATACAGGCCGCATATTGAAAATATACTGACGGTTATTCTCCATCAGCCTCATTTTTTCTATATCATATTTCTCTTCCACGATTCAGATCTCCCGATTGAAAAGATACCTATATTTTACTTAATATGCACTCTTAATTCAAGAGTTATCCCTAAAAAAGGACGGTAAAAAGGACAGCCATGGGGTGACTGTCCTTTTTAGAGAAGGTATTTCTTTCTTATGGGGTATAGCAAAAACTATATAATGTATTGGGGGGGGTTACGCATATTATAATAGCATTGCCTACTTTTTTTGCATATCCGTAAAATTCACAAACATCACAAATAATACCAATAATTTTTGTGTACTTTTACCAAGGAATTAACAAAACAAAGCTTCAAACTCATCTCTGTTAATTCTTTCTTTTTCCAGAAGAAGCTCTGCACACTTA
>JAEDMI010000104.1 GCA_016303085.1 Acetatifactor sp. | reverse complement strand
ACCAGAGAAAGTCTTGCAGAAAAGATAAATCAGTGTTCGGTTTTGAAGGTACAAAGTCTTTTTGAAAGAGTAGAATTTCTACTCTTTTTTTAATTAAAATTTTTGACAAAATTTTCAGATAATAGTTTCATTTTCCGTTTAAGTATGGTAAAATATCATTATTCAAGGCAAAGAGACGGTCTGTTGACTGTTTATGTCAGATACCTGATAAAAGTGACGAGGTGGAAAAATGGATACAAAAATTTTATTGGAAAACGGAACAAATGAGTTAGAAATCCTTGAATTCACGTTGGACAACAATTCTTATGGCATCAATGTGGCTAAGATTAGAGAAATTATTACTTATCAGCCGGTTACGCCTGTTCCCAATTCCCATCCCAGTATTGAAGGTATTTTTATGCCGCGTGATGTTATGATTACGGCTATTGATTTGAAGAACTGTCTCGGAAGAGGTGTTTCGGAACCGAAAGGACTATTTATTCTGACAAATTTCAATAAGTTGGATTTGGCATTCCATGTAGACAGTGTGCTTGGTATTCACAGGGTATCATGGAGAGATATAATAAAGCCCGATGCTACCATCTCTACAACAGATGAAAGTGTGTCCACCGGAATTATTAAAAAAGATGGAAAGCTGATTATCATTCTTGATTTTGAGAAAATAGTTACCGATATAAATCCTGAAACCGGCTTGAAGGTATCGGAGATAAATGAACTGGGTGCCAGAAAGAGAAGTAATGTACCTATTTTGATTGCCGAGGATTCCCCTCTCCTGAATAAGCTGATTGTGGATTCTCTGAAAAGGGCAGGTTATGATAATCTGATACATACCGAAAACGGACAGAAAGCGTATGATGTTATCTGTCAGTGTAAGGAAGACGGTACGCTGGATGAGCATGTTAGATTGATTATCACAGATATTGAAATGCCTGAAATGGATGGACACAGGTTGACCAAGCTGGTGAAGAGTGATGATGTGACAGCAGATATTCCTGTTATCATTTTCTCATCTCTGGTAAATGACGAAATGAAGAAAAAGGGTGAAGCGCTGGGAGCAGATGCGCAGCTGTCAAAGCCTGAAATAGGAAACCTGGTAAGAATAGTTGACCGGCTTGTTGACGAAAAGCATTTGGATAAATAAGGAATTCAATGGAGAGCTGGGAGTTTTCCCAGCTCTTTTATGTGACTTGGAGAGAAATAATGAAAAATGGAGAAATTTTGGCCGGTATAAAAAGTGCAGATATGGTTCTGGTGGGTCTGGGAGAAGAATTTAATGACGAGAAGAAGTTAAGGGAATTACCGGAATATACACAAGGCCGTGAACTGTTGCAGGAAGCCGGATACCATTGGCTTCAGCCTGCATGGAATGAATATTGCCTAAATAAAATTGGTGGCGAATATATAAAAAGTGTGTTGGAAAAGCTGGCAGTTCTTTTGGAAGATAAAAATTATTTTGTTGTAACAACATCTACAAACAAAATGATTGCAGAAATACCATGGAAGAAAGACAGACTTGTTATGCCCTGTGGCTCTACATTAAAGAAGCAGTGCGTAAAAGGTTGTGCAGGAATAGTGGATAATGTGAATGAAGAAGACGAAAACTTTATGAATGAATGCTTTGATAGTCTATATTCCGGCATTTTTCCGAAGAATGAAGAGATGAAGCTTGGGAATTGTCCCAAATGCGGTAAAAATATGGTATTCAATAATATTTTCGCCGAAAGCTATAATGAAGCAGGGTATACAGAACAATGGCAAATGTATACAAGATGGCTTCAGGGCACACTGAACCGCAAACTGATTGTGTTGGAGCTGGGAGTAAACATGCGCTTCCCTTCGGTAATACGCTGGCCTTTTGAAAAAGTGGTTTTTTTCAACAATAAGGCTATGTTAATCCGGGTCAATGAGAATTTGTATCAGCTGACGGAAGAACTGAGCGGAAAAGGCTGTGGAATTCCGCAGAATGCGATTGAATGGTTGAAGACACTATGTTAAACTAAAGTAGCACAGCATACTACAAAAGGAAAGCCGAGGAGACGTTATGCCTTCACAAGAAGATTATCTGGACAATCTGTTAAAGGATATGACAGCAAAAGAAGAGAAGCAGGAAGAGGATTCCGTACCTGAACAGGGTAACTCTGTAGATTTGGATTCTGTCAGCAATATGACTGAGGAGGAAATAGAACAGCTTTTATCGGCAGGAGCACAGCCGGAAGAGGATACTCTGTTTGGCGTATCGGATATGGATTTGCCGGATGAGGATGTGCTGAAAATGTTGGAGGAAAGCAATGATTCAGACCTTCAGGAGATACAGGAGTTACTTGAGAAATCTGACCGGAATGAGGCAGTGGATGATTCCATAGAGGATTTGCTTCGTGAACCCGCGGAAGAGGAGAACCCAGAGGCAAAAATTCTGGGTGAATCGGAGGACGAGGGGATTTCCGCAGCTGAAGATAAAAGGAAGGCAGCACTGGAAAAAAAGAAACTTGCCCGAGCCAAGCGTGAGGAAAAAAAGATGCAGGCGGCAGAAAAAAGGGCAAAGAAGAAAGCTGAAAAGGAGGCAGTCAGAGAAGCAAAAAAACAAGCCAGAGAAGCAAAGGCTGCAGCCAGAGAAGCGAAGTCGGATGAAAAGATGACAAAGTCAACCGAAAATCTGTTTGATACGTCTGTGCTGGATTCCATTGTAGCTGATGCGGACAAAGCAACCGCAGACAGCAATGATGCAGAGGAACTGCCGCCGGAAGCTTTTGTTGAGGAACCGGTGGATGTATTTGCAGAGGAGATTGATGAACCTGCTTCCGAAGAAAATGAACCGGAGGAAGCGGAAGACAATCTTGGAATTGACCTTGGAAGCCTGTTCGGCGAGGAAGACGCGGAGGGCTCACTCTCGGAAGAAGGGGAGGATTCTGATTTCCCCGATTTTGTTGCATTGGATGCTGAAGAGGCGGATGCACTCATACCGAATCATGATGAGGAGCTTACTTTTGATGCGGCACCAAAGGAGAAAAAGGGCTTTTTTTCTAAAATTCTTGACTTCCTGACTGAAGAGGACGAGGAAGAGGAGAATGAGGATATCAAGCTTTCCCGGGAGAACCGCGATATCTTAAACGAGATGGACGACGAGGCGGAGGAAGGAAAAGGCAAAAAGGGAAAAAAGGCAAAAGAGAAGAAGGAAAAGCCCGAGAAGGAGCCGAAGCCCAAGAAAGCACCGAAACCTAAAAAGGAAAAACCTCCGAAGGAGGTTCCGCTCTTCCCTGAGAAGAAACTTTCATTAAAAAAAGTAATACCGGTAATCTTAATCGGGATATCCGTTGGAGTACTGTTATTTGTGTTTGTCAACTCAGCTGCGGATTTTTCTGACAGGAAGGAAGCCAGAACGGCATTTTACGAAGGTGATTACCAGACTTGTTATCAGAATCTGTTCGGCAAGGAATTGGATGAAACCGAGAGTATCATGTTTGGCAAGTCGGAAAGTATTTTATACATTAGACTTTGGATTCGTGAGTATGAAATGTTTGCGGAAGAAGGTTCAGAGACAGAAGCATTGGACAGCCTGATTCAGACCGTTGCTTCTTATCCGGATTTGTATGAGTATGCAAATCAATGGAATGCGGGAAGTGAAGTGGCGGCAGGCTATGCTGTAGTTTTGAATATTCTGGCAGACAAGTATGGACTGACAGAGAGTGAGGCAATAGAAATTGCGGAGGAGCCGGATGACGTGGAGTATACGAAAATGGTGACCGCCATCGCAGAGGGAAAGTCCCTTGATTCCTGGAACGAGGCGGAGTTGCCTGCTTTGCCGGAAGAATCGCAGGAACCAGAGGAATCGGAGGAATCAATGCAGGATATCCTACCGGAGGAGAACGAGTTGGGAAAAGATACCTTTATTGACAACCGGAAGGACGGAGAGGCTGAAGAATGATTGCTATCATTGATTATGACGCAGGAAATATGAAAAGTGTAGAGAAGGCATTGCTTTTTCTGGGGGAGGAAGTAGTCATCACCAGGGATGCTGAGATTATCTTAGGTGCAGACGGGGTAATATTGCCGGGAGTGGGAGCTTTCGGAGATGCCATGGAAAAGTTGCATTCTTACGGGCTGGTTGAAGTCATAAAGAAATGCGTGGGCAGAGGAATTCCCTTTCTGGGAATCTGTCTGGGTCTGCAGCTGTTATTTGAGGGCAGTGAAGAGAGCCCGGGTGTGGAAGGACTTCATATTCTTGACGGAAAAATTGTAAGAATTCCGGCGGAAGACGGATTGAAGGTACCTCATATCGGTTGGAACGATCTGAGTTTTCCAAACCGAGGAAAGTTGTTTCAGGGAATTAACCAAGGGGCGTATGTGTATTTTGTACATTCCTATTATCTACAGGCGTCGGATGAAAATATTGTCACCGCCACAACGGAATACGGAGCGCATATCCATGCTTCTGTGGAGAAAGGGAATGTATTTGCCTGTCAATTCCACCCGGAGAAAAGTTCCGATGTTGGCATGCAGATACTGCGAAATTTTATCAGGGTGACAAAGGAGTGAGGGGATGCATACTAAGAGAGTAATTCCATGTCTGGACGTGAAAGACGGGAGAGTGGTAAAGGGAGTTAAGTTCCTGAATTTAAAGGATGCGGGTGACCCTGCGGAGGTGGCTGCTGCTTATGACAGAGAAGGCGCGGACGAAGTGGTCTTTCTGGATATCAATGCCTCAGCGGACAGCCGAGCAACCCAGCTGGAGTGGGTGCGTCAGGTGGCAAGTAAGGTATTTATCCCGTTCACCGTGGGTGGCGGAATTCGTACCGTGGAGGATTTTAAAGCCATTTTGCGCGAGGGTGCCGATAAAATAGCCATCAATTCCGCTGCAATCATGAATCCGAGGCTGATCTCAGATGGTGCAGACAAGTTCGGCAGCCAGTGTGTGGTTGTGGCAATTGACGCAAAGCGACGGGAGAACGGAAGCGGCTGGAGTGTTTACAAGAACGGTGGCCGTGTGGATATGGGACTGGACGCAGTAGAATGGGCAGTCAAAGCTGAGAAACTGGGGGCCGGAGAAATCCTGCTGACCAGTATGGATGCAGACGGAACCAAAGCAGGATATGATTTGGAACTGACAAAGGCAGTGGCAGAGTCTGTCAGTATTCCGGTGATTGCTTCCGGCGGCGCAGGAAAACCGGAACATTTTTATGAGGCGTTGGCGGATGCAAAAGCAGAAGCAGTGCTGGCTGCATCGCTGTTCCATTACAAGGAATTGGAAATCAGACAAGTGAAGGAATATCTGCGGAAGAAAGGCGTAAGTATACGCCTGTAAAAATGTCTTGCGGAGCAGGAGAGCGGTAAGAAAGGGTATATTTTATGAGCATGATAGATAACGACTGGCTGACGGAGCTCGGACAGGAATTTCACAAGCCATATTATAAAGAATTGTACAATTTCGTTTTAAATGAATATAACACAACTCAAGTGTTTCCTCCTGCTGACGACATTTTTAACGCCTTTCATCTGACCCCCCTGAGTGAGGTGAAGGTGGTTATTATCGGACAGGACCCGTATCACAACATAGGGCAGGCTCACGGGCTCTGCTTTTCTGTAAAACCGGATGTGGATATCCCTCCTTCTCTGGTGAATATTTACAAGGAGCTGCATGACGATTTGGGATGCTATATCCCCAATAACGGATATCTGGTAAAGTGGGCGAAGCAGGGGGTACTGATGCTCAATACAGTGCTGACGGTTCGGGCACACATGGCAAATTCTCACCGCGGAAAAGGTTGGGAGGAGTTTACGGATGCGGCAATCAGCGCATTGAACAAGCAGGACAGACCCATCGTGTTTATTCTTTGGGGCAGACCGGCGCAGATGAAGGAGAGAATGTTGAATAACCCCAACCATCTGATTCTGAAAGCACCTCACCCCAGTCCGCTGTCAGCATACAACGGTTTCTTCGGCAGCAAACCCTTCAGCCGGACAAACAAGTTCCTGGAGGAGCATGGTGTCTCTCCTATTGACTGGCAGATTGAAAATGTATAATAATTCAGACATATGGAAAAAACGCATAAGTTAGCCTTGAGAGTTTACTCGCAAAGGACAGCTTATGTGTTTTTTTATATTTTTGTTGACAAATAGCGCACATCAATCTATAGTATTCCTAGAAAGTACTACTACAGGAGGAGCAATGGAAGAAGCATCACTCATTGAAAAATTTTTGCTGTTCGGTCTGGGACGACAGGAGGCGGTTATATATCTTTGCCTTTTGAAGAACAGGGAACTTACAGGCTATGAGGTGGCGAAACTGACAGGAATTTCCCGCTCCAATGTATACAATGGACTGGCCTCTCTGGTGGAGCACGGAGCAGCATATGTGCTGGAGGGAGCATCAACCCGCTATACAGCGGTGGAAATTCAAGAATTTTGTGATAATCGGCTTCGTTTTCTGAAGGAGACGGAAAAGTTTCTTGTAGAAAACGTGCCGAAACCTGTAGTTCCCTCGGAGGGCTATATTACTGTGGAGGGCTATGGACACATCTGTGACAAGATTCACCATATGCTTTTAGGAGCGGAAAAGAGGATTTATTTTTCCGCAGCAGTTGTTTTTCTGGAAAAATGGAAGGAGGAACTTTCGGAGTTGGTAAGCCGCGGAAGCAAGGTGGTTTTGATTTGTGAGGATGCGTCTGCTGTTTTTGCGGGACAGGAGCAGTTGAGAAAGGGTATTATTTTTTACGAGATTCCTGCAAATATGGACGGGGAAGACAGAAAGAAACAGGTGCGGCTGATTATTGATTCCGAGTATGTACTGACGGGCGAGGTGGAAGGTACAGGCAATGACACATGTCTGTACAGCGCTCAGAAGAATTTTGTAAATGTATTTAAGGATGCTATGAGAAATGAAATAGAGCTCATTAAAATTAAGGGAACAATGTAAGAAGAAAGGAAAACGAAATGAAAGTAGCAATTATGGGTTATGGAAATCTTGGAAGGGGAATCGAATGTGCAGTCCGCCAGAATGATGATATGGAACTTGTGGCGGTGTTCACAAGAAGAGATCCGGAGACGGTAAAGGTGTTGAGCGGAGTTCCTGTGTATCATGCAGACAGGCTGCTTGAAAAGAAAGACGAAATAGATGTGCTGATATTGTGCGGAGGTTCCGCTACGGATTTGCCCAAGCAGACCGCGGAGTATGCAAAGTATTTCAATGTCATTGACAGCTTTGACACTCATGCAAAGATTCCTGAGCATTTTGCTAATGTTGACAGGGCTGCGAATGAAGGCGGCAAGATTGCCATGATTTCCGTTGGCTGGGATCCCGGAATGTTTTCACTGAACAGGCTGTATGCCAATGCCATTCTGCGGGATGGAAGCGACTACACTTTTTGGGGGAAGGGCGTCAGCCAGGGACATTCCGATGCCATCCGCAGAATTCCCGGAGTGAAGAATGCAAAACAGTATACCATTCCTGTGGAATCCGCTCTGGAGGCGGTGCGAAACTGCGAAAATCCTGAACTGACCACAAGACAGAAGCATACCAGAGAATGCTTTGTGGTAGCGGAGGAAGGCGCGGACAAGGCGTGGATTGAAAATGAAATTAAGACCATGCCAAACTATTTTGCGGATTATGATACCACGGTTCACTTTATCACGGAGGAGGAACTGCAGCGTGACCATGCAGGCATTCCTCATGGTGGTTTTGTGCTCAGAACAGGAAAGACCGGTATGAACGGCGAGCACAATCATGTCATCGAATACAGCCTGAAACTGGACTCAAATCCCGAGTTTACCGCATGTGTGCTAGCTGCATACGCAAGGGCGGCTTACCGAATGAACAAAGAGGGGATGAAAGGTTGTAAGACGGTGTTTGATGTAGCTCCTGCTTATCTCAGCCCTCTTACGGCGGAGGAGATGCGCAGTAAGTTGCTCTGATATTTAGAAAGGTACGGTTATTACAATGGAAAAGAAAGCATTTGTGACAAAAGAAATGGTGGAGGAAATTGTAAAGAAGTATCCTACTCCCTTTCATATTTATGACGAGAAGGGAATCCGTGAGAATGCCAAGGCTTTGAAAGAGGCCTTCTCCTGGAATCCCGGCTACAAAGAGTTTTTTGCGGTGAAGGCTACGCCAAATCCGTTTTTAATTGATATTTTGAGAGATTACGGATGCGGTTGCGACTGCTCCTCCATGACGGAGCTGATGCTTAGTCATGCCATGGGCGTAAAGGGAGAGGATATCATGTTTTCATCCAATGACACTCCCGCGGAGGAATTTGCCTATGCGGCACAAATCGGTGCGACCATCAATCTGGATGACATTACGCACATTGATTATCTGGAAAAGACTTTGGGATATCTGCCAAAGACAATGAGTTGCCGCTTTAATCCCGGTGGATATTTCTCGCTGGGTACAGATATTATG
>JAEDMI010000103.1 GCA_016303085.1 Acetatifactor sp. | reverse complement strand
TCTCCGTCTCCATGTCCACTGCGGATGTAGTATCATCCAAAATCAGTATGGCAGGTTTCACTGCCAGAGCTCTCGCCAGAGAGATTCTCTGCTTCTGTCCGCCGGACAGTCCCACACCACGCTCGCCCACGATGGTGTCATAGCCCTCCGGCATCTTTGCAATAAACTCCGAAGCTGCCGAGTATCTTGCAAATTTGACCACCTCTTCCGGCTTGATGTGACTGTCTCCGTAAGCAATGTTGCCGTCTATGGTATCCGAGTACAACAGCACATCCTGAGTTGCAAGACCGATGTTTTTCCGAAGCTGCCTTAGCTTCATATCCTGCACGTTAATGCCGTCCACAAGCACCTCGCCCTCCGTGGGCTCGTAGAATCTGGGAATCAGTTGAATCAGGGAAGTCTTTCCGCATCCCGTCTCTCCCATAATTGCAACCGTCTCACCGGGATTTGCAACAAAGGACACGTTGTGAAGCACCGGCAGATTGCCGTCGGCATACTGAAAGCTGACATTCTTAAACTCCACCTTTCCGGCAAAGCGCTCCTCCCTGTCAATAGCATCCGGCTTATCCACAATTTCCGGCTCGGAGTAATAAATTTCCATGACCTTATCCGCAGCAGCCGAGAATCTCTGAAACTCATTCATGATATTGCCCAGCTGGCGCATGGGATTGGCAATGGCCCAAATCAATCCCGAAAAGGCAACATACTCGCCCATGGTAAGCTGTTTGTTGATAATAAAGAAACCGCCTACCGCCAATAGCACTACGGGCAGCAGGTTTGCAAAGGACTCCACGTAGGGATAATAGGTCAGCCAGGTCATTGCTGTCTTCTTGTTGGTCTTGGAGTATTCTGTATTGCACTCGTTGAACTTGGCAATCTCATAATCCTCTCTGGCGAAAGCCTTTACCACACGATTGCCGGAGATATTCTCCTGAGCTGCCGTGTTCATGTGTGCCAGTTTTTCACGCAGTGCCTTGTGTCTGGGCGCCACCTTGTTTTTGAACAAAATGATAATCAGGAAAATGAAGGGAGCGATTGCCAGCAGCGACAACGCCAGCCTCCAATCCATGTAAAGAAAATATACGGCAGCAGCTCCCAACAGGGAAAATGATTCCACAATGGTTCGTATGACCCATGCTACCATGTGCCGCACCGCATCCAAATCTCCGGTCAGTCTTGTCATTAAATCTCCGGTCCGGAAGGTGCTGTAAAACTTCATGTCCTGGATCTCAATTTTGTCAAAAAGATAGGTTCTGATTCGGTAGAGCACCTTTTGGGAAACATGCTCCACATCCATGCAGACCAGATACACAATCACTGTCCTCAGAAATGTCAACAACACCATGGCTATCAGCAGCTTAAAGAATAAATCCTTCTTCGTTGCCAGATTAGCAATGGCATTTTCTCCCGTCAGGAATAAATCTACAATTCTCTGAGTGACAAAGGGGACAGTCAGCTGCATCACATTGTAGACAACAGTTCCCAAGATTCCGATTGCGTAGATGACCCGATAGCCCTTCATATTCTCCCAGAGCCATCCAAGTTTTGACTTCTGTTTCTTTTCCACTTTTTTCTCCTCTCAGACAGGCCATGCTTTCTTGTTCATATCCCACCTTGAATAAGCCAATTCTAGTGCAATCCGTGTCCATAGTAAATGTACAAAATTGCAGTATGGATGTTCTTTTTTGTTTACAGTTCAGCCATGCATTGCAAATGAGTAAAACCATGTAAAAAACGCAACCCCGTATCAGAGATTGCGTTTTTGTATTATCTGAAATCAGTCCGCATATTTCATCAGTGCATCAACAATTTCGGGATAAACGAAATAGCCGCCGCGCCTGTAATAAAGTCCAAAGTTCTCTCCGTTTCCGGTAAAGGCATTGTTGTCCCACCAGAAACAGCTCATTCCTCTCGCCCGGGCTGCAGCGATATAATAGGTCGCATGGTCGATACGGGACTGGGTATTCTGGTTCTTGTCCCTGGAACCGAACTCTCCGATGACAACAGGTATCCCCTCTTTGATGAACTTGTTGTACAGCTTATCCATAAAAGTGTTAATATCTGCGGTAAATCTGGCAGTATCGGAATCAAATGCGGAGGAGCTTCCGCTCTCACTGTCCGCCTGAAGCGCAAAGTTGTAAGGGGTGTAGGCATGAACCGATATAATCAGCTTGTCTTTCACACCATCGGCATCCGTGGGAAGAACAAATCCGGCATTGGTGGCTCCGTCCGGCGATGCATCATACCCCGGAATCATCAGATAACGGTTCAGATTGTTTCCGCCCGTGGCACGCACTGTATTCACAAAGGCCTGATTGATTTCATTGATACAGGCGATTGCATCCTTACAGTCCGCACTTCCGTTCACGCTCCACTCCCATGCGGTTCCCACCTGTCTCGGCTCATTCATGGATTCAAAAATCAGGTGTTCATCGTAGTCTGCAAAGCGCTCCGCAAGCTGCTGCCAGATGGAAGTTACATAGCTGACGGACTGCTCCAGATATTCGGTTGAAGGATACATGAACCCCTCGCTGTTATCATGGTGAATATTCAGGATAACGTACATACCGTTGTTGTAGGCATAATCCACCACTTCCTGCACACGATTCAGCCATACCTCGGAAATCTGATAATTTTCATCCACATGGGGATGCCAGGTCACGGGAATACGGATAGAATTGAATCCGGCCTCCCGGATATCGTCAATCATTTCCTGAGTGGTTGCAATGCCTACCCACTGGGTCTCACTCTCAAGCTCGTCAGCAAACGGGCTTTCCCGAAAAGCATCAAAGGTATTGCCAAGATTCCAACCAATCTTCATATTATGTACAAACTCGAAAGCTTCCGTATCAGGAATGTCATAGGATTCTATATTCACCTCCGGAATCACGAACTCAGCTTCCCCGCTTTCTTCGCTGCTCTCTGTACTTTCGCTGTTCTCTGTACTTTCGCTGTTCTCTGTACTTTCGCTGCTCTCCGTCTCGGAGTCTGCACTCTCCGTACCGGACCCGCCTTCGCTATCAGTTCCCACCTCTGAGTTCTCGCCCGTTTGTGCGCTTTCTCTGACAGTCGCCCCGGCATCACCGCAGCCGGTGAGCATTCCGAAGGCAAGGGAAGCTGCCAGTATTGTTACCAGAATTTTCTTTTTCATAATATCCTCCCAGTCTGTCCATTCCATATATCTTGTACTTCCTGTGCCAACCGTTTTTTGTCTGTGCCGGAAAGTACCATATCCATACATTAGCACAAAATATCACCGGCGGCAAGGGCACAATCTCCGGGTATAAAAAGAATATACAATCTATCGCGAAATCATATCTGCTTCCGCTTAACAGAAAAGAGGCAACAAATAAATCAAGGATGTAACCAATAACTATCAGGTCTTGCAATTATTCTTGCATAATTACCATTCCACTTGTATTACGCAGCTTGTACTGCCGGATTAATACTTTCAAATTTCTTTTCAATGTTGGCACTCATGGATAACGGGTATTTTTCTTCCACTCCTCTCGCTGCATCTTTTCCTGCATTTTTTTCCAAGCTGCTTACCATTCTGATGGAATGTGCATTATCATTTTTGGGCATATCCGTATCTCCTCATCACTTTTCCGGAAACTCTTTTTGACTGCTATACCGGATTCTCTGGCAAGCGGGGCAGAAATACACGGTTCCGCCCATGTAATTTGCCTTTTGAATCACATTCCCGCAATAGAGGCAGGGCTTTCCCACGGTCTTTTTACTGAGCATGGTCTCATTCATCTGTCCTGCGATTGTCAGGCTCTCCGGTATCTCCAGCATTTTTTAACTCTCCTTTAATTCTTTTTCTTCCATCTCTCCAGTGTAGGGAAATATTGCATCAGCTGTGCTTTTGCTTCTTCCAAATCCTTTGCACGTCCTCCCTCCACTTCAAAGGGTGCACAGAATTCCACCATTTCCTCCATCGTACTGTTCCCGACAAATCCGCCGTCCTTGTAGCAGTAACAGCAATAGCTGTCATTTTTGCTGCCATCCTTTTCGGTTCCGTACTGCTCCTCCTGCATGGGCATACCACAGCTTTGACAAATCTTCAGATTCTGTTCCATTTTGTTATCCTCCATTATTTTATCCCTTTCATGTAGGGCATTATTTGGAAGCTCTTCAAGGCTTCTCATAGGATAACTATAGCAGGGATAAACTGACATCTGTGTGTCATATTATAAATATTTTTTCCCCATATCCTGTATTTTTTGAATCATTTCCTTTTTTACATACTCCGGTGAAATCACTCCGGCAGAGGGTCCAAAGGACAGAATCATTCCATAGACCCAATCATCCAAAGGCGCGCGGAGTGTAATCCGGAAATCGCCGTCAGGAAGTAGGGTAATTTCTTCCTCTTCAAAGCGGTCGTAAACCCGGTAAGCTTCCTTTTTATCAATAATAAATACTATCTCTTGTGTTTCTGTCCGAGGTTTGTTTTCATATGCCGCCTCCATCGGAAAACTTCTGCCGCCTTCAAAGGTCTCCTCCAACAGCTCCACACGTTTCATCCGCAGGACCTTAAACAACCGCATATCCTGTCTTTTTCTGCAATAAGCCCGCACATACCAGGTATAATCCTTGAACAGCAGTTGTACCGGCTCCACAGTCCGGCGGCTCATCTCCCCATACTGACCGTAGTAATCGAATTCCAGCACCCGCCGCTCCAAAATAGCCTGCCGAATCTGCTCGAACAGCTCCTGTCTTCTTCCGCTCCAATCGGAAAAATCAATGGCTACCCAGTCAGGGATATCCGCTTTGAAAAATGTACCCAGCTTTTGCAGGATCTCCTCTTCCTCCCGGGCTCCCGTCTCCCGGAGGCTGGCCAGTGCCGCCAGAATCCTCCTCTGTTCTTCTTCGGATATCATCATCTTGTCCAGCACGAAGCGCTCCGTCAGACTGATTCCGCCATTCTTGCCCTTGCGGGCGTAAACCGGGATTCCCGCCAGACTCAGCTGCTCCACATCGCGGTAAATTGTCCGCACAGACACCTCAAACTGCTGCGCCAGTTCTCCCGCCGTCACTGTTCCCTTTTTTAATAAAATATAGATTATTCCCAATAAACGACTTAACATCTATCCTGTTCCTTACCATACTCTCATCTTCGGAGCATATTTCGATACTGCACTGTCGGTCAAATTATATCTTGCAGTCTTCCCCAACATACGCATAAACCGGACTGCAGATTTACGTTCCGCAGCCCGGTTCAAAACCAACACACTTTATACAAACTTTACGGCGGTACCGTAGGCAATGACCTCTGCCGCACCTGCCATTACAGAAGCGGAGCTGTAACGAATATTTACCACAGCATCTGCTCCCAGGCTTTCAGCCTCCTCCACCATACGCTTGGTAGCCAGGGCTCTGGCCTCATTCATCATCTCTGTGTAAGCTTTCAGTTCACCGCCCACCAGGGTTTTAAAGCTCTGGGTAATGTCGCGTCCCAGATTCTTGCTCTGAATAGTGCTTCCCTTTACCAGTCCCAACATCTCCAGATTCTTACCTGTAATGTAATCAGTAGTTACTAAGATCATCCTCTTCCCCACTCCTTATCTCTTTGATTCTCTCCATCAGGACAAAGATGCAGACACCCGCAAGCAAAAGCGGAATCAGCCCAAACAACAGCTTCAGTACCACAGGCATAGGCATGAATGCACAAATCACAAAGAAACCTATGTAATACAGGACTAAAATCACGGTAATGATAATCGGTGCAACCATCTTGCTGCCATGCTTACGGTCCATTTTCTTCCCTCCTGAAATATCATATGTTTACAGAAGAAATTATATCATGCCTTTCAGGCAACATAAACATCATTTTATTGTCGGTATTTCCTCCGGTCCGAAACTGCTTCACTCACTCTCAGTTTTTACACGTGCTTGGGCTCATAGCTTGCCAGAAATTTCACTACTTCATTAATATAATCCACAAAAAAATGCTTCCTGATATAATAGTCGAACACAATTCTCTCGGTTTCATCCTTAAGATGAATAATAATCTTCGAGTCGGTCAGGTAACCGGCATCATTGTATTCTTCCTCCAGCTCTGCATCCTTTATCTTACTGTACTTCAGATAATAAAGCTTGTTCAAAGGCTCCTTCACAACAATCCCTTCTTTTGTGAAAAGCAAACCTTCCTTGGAGGACTTAAATATCGTTGTATCCAAAAAGGCTACCGTATCATCCAATTTCATGGGAATGCAAAAATATTTTAAAAACCTTTCAATCTTTCTCTTGTCCCACTTGCTTCCGGTAGCGAAATACCACCTCTGACTCTTTGCCTTAAGCATATCGCTATACTTCTCAAAGATGGACTGCAGCTTTTCTTCTTTCGTAAGTCCCGAGCCGGGGGTTATATTATCATCCATTCCTCTCATACGCTATCCCTCGCATATCCTGAATCATATACTTCCATTAGAAAAGTGATAAAATCATTATACCGAATTCACAGCTGTAAGTAAATCGGATATTCTGCACAAAAACAGATTTTATCGTGCTGCTTTCAATACCTGCTGTCTGTTATACGCGCCTCCCTCCAATATCTCCTTTATCATTTTGATACTTGCAGACATATACTTATTTTTATGTATTACCATATTAATATTCCGCGTTACTGTAATCCCTTCTAAAGGAAGAATAACTATTTGCCCCTCTGCGCACTCCCTTTCAACCACTCTCTTTGAAAAAATTGCAATGCCGCGTCCCCTTATCACAGCATTTTTTATTGCTTCGGTATTGGTACTGCAAAATGTTTTATTCAACTGAAGACCATAATCCTCAAATATTTTTTCAATCTGATTCCTCTCTGCACTTCCGATTTCCCTGCTGATATAATTCTGCCCTTTCAACATTTCCAGAGGGACATTTTTCTCCTTGGCAAGCTCATGATTTTTCCCGCATACAACAACAAGTTCATCCTCACAAACCGGCATGATAAGGAGATCCTTACTCTTCATAATTCCTTCCACCAGACCTAAATCTATTTCATTGCTGAGAACCGCCTGCTCAATATCGGAGGAATTTGAAACAATCACGCTTATTTCGCAATCAGGCATTTTTTGTTCTGCTTCATCTAAAATGTCATTGATGAAACATGTTCCCACCGATACGCTGCAGCCGATACGGAGACTTGTCTTCTCGGCAGCATAATTGACAGCTTCTTCCATCTGCTCAAAAGAATCCAGTATATGACGGGAAAAAGAGAGCATAAGCTCTCCCTCCTTCGTCAGATATATTTTTTGTGAAAGTCTTTCAAAAAGTCTAATCCCATAGTATTTCTCCAAATCAGAAATTGCCTGACTGACGGAGGGTTGAGATATATGAAGTCTTTTTGCCGCCAGACTCATACTACCCTCGTCAGCAACAGTCGTAAAAATTTTCAGATGACGGATTGTCATGCTCTCCTCCTGTCTTACACTGCTCCCATAAGTGTATAAATAATTGTTCCGACCACACCACTGCCAAGAATGATTGTAATAGCATTTGACTTAAACTTTCTCAGCAAAAATAACGCCACGGCAAAAATGCCCAATTCCACAATTCTGATATTGCCGAGTGCCATTTCCCTGAGTTCTGCCTGAAACAACCCCAACATGAGAATGGATGCACCTGCCGATGCAATCAGGGCAACGACTGCAGGTCTCATGGCACCGAGAACTATCTGTACACCGCTCATAGAACGGTATTTATAATAAAAATACGCCAAGATAAGGCAAATACAGAAGGATGGAATGATACAGCCAATGGTGCAAATAAGGACTCCGGGAATTCCGGCAATTCTCATCCCCACAAATGTAGCCGAATTAATTGAGATTGGTCCCGGTGTCATTTCTGCCACTGTAATCAAATCGGAAAATTCTTCCAATGTCATTAATTCATGAATATTTACAATCTGTTCCTGAATCAGAGGGATAGCCGCATATCCTCCGCCAACACTGAATAAGCCAACTTGAATAAAAGCAAAAAACAATTTTAACAATAGCATTTATGCCACCTTACCTTTCTTTTTTAGTGTAACTGCCAAATCAATCAGCCCGATTCCCAGGCATGTCAGAATGACTATCATTGCACTGACATCCAGAAGATACGTTGCAACAAATGCTACTATCATCATGGCAATGTATAAGAATCTCCTTGTCTTGATTACATTACCTGCCAGATTAATCACCACATCAAAAATAACTGCCGCGACACCGGCTCTCATAACCTGCAATGCAGTAGAAATGTAGGGATTGGTACGGAATTGTTCATAAAACAAAGAGATAATGGAAATAATTATCATCGGCGGAAGTATTGTTCCTAATATTGCTGTAAGCGATCCTACAACTCCGGCAATCCGATAACCGATAATTACAGATGCATTTACCGGCAGCGGTCCCGGTGAGGATT
>JAEDMI010000102.1 GCA_016303085.1 Acetatifactor sp. | reverse complement strand
CGAGCCCGGAGCATCATGGGAGTACGGAACCTCCGCAGATGTGCTGGGAGCTGTCATTGAAGCGGTGTCGGGAAAAACGCTGCCTGAATTTATGGAGGAAGAAATCTTCAAGCCCCTTGGAATGAAAGACACTGCTTTTTGGGTACCCGGTGAGAAACAGTGTCGTCTGGCAGGGGTGTATGAGACGGTACAGGATGAATGGGGGAAGGCAAGTCTGATACCCTATACCGGAGACAATCTTGCCATCAATCATTCCATGGATCATATACCGGCTTACGCGGCAGGCGGTGCGGGGCTGGCTTCCACGCTGGATGATTATATGAGATTTGCGAGAATGCTGCGAAACGGCGGAAGCCTTGACGGTAAGCGGATACTGAAGCCCAAAACGGTAGAGTTTCTGACAGGAGCGCAGCTGATGCCTTTGCAACAGAAAAGTTTTGACAACTGGGTGGGCTTAAGCGGGTTCAGCTACGGCAATCTGATGCGGGTATGCAAGAATCCCGCTCAGGCAGGTCTGCTGACATGTCGGGGAGAGTATGGCTGGGACGGCTGGCTGGGGGTATATTTCGCTAATTTCCCCGAGGAAAATATGACCATACTCATGGGAACCCAGAAAAAAGATTCCGGAACCTTCTCACTGACAAGAAAGCTGCGGAATCTGGTGTTGAGTGATATGGTTTAGATGAATCCTACAGGTGAAAGAAGGACACGCCGATGGCTCCGGGACCGGCATGGGTGCCGATGGTGGAACCGATTGTGGTGATGGGAAGGTGGTCTGCCTTTCCTTCCCAGAGGACAGCGCTGTCCCTGATGTACTTCTGTAACAGCGTGTCGTCCAGTCCGGTGTAGCCGAGACAGTATGGCATGGAGAAGTCGATGCCGCCGCTTTCCTTCACATTTTGCATCAGCATATTGTTGCCGTTTTTGGAGCCCCGCGCCTTTCCGAGAATGACAACTTCGCCCTTTATCACGGAGATGACGGGTTTGATGGCGAGCATGGTGCCTGCCCAGGCAGCAGTCTTGGAAATACGCCCACCCTGTTTTAAGTATTCCAGTGTATCAATGACTGCAAGAACGACAACCTTGTCCCTGACGCGCTCCAGCTCAGCGGCAATTTCCCTGGCGGAAAGTCCCTGCTCGCGCAGCCGGACTGCGTAAAGAATCAAATTTTGGAGTCCGATGCTGACATTTAGGCTGTCTACCGGACAGATGCAGTCCTCGTAGTCCCCGGAGGCTATAACAGCGCTCTGATAGGTGCCTGAGAGCAGGGAGGAAAGGGTGATGACAACCGCAGTATCTCCTGCTTCCCGGATTTCTTTGAATTTCTTTTCAAACTCATAGGGAGGAATCTGACTTGTAGTGGGAATGGTACCGCACTCAATTAACTTTTCGTAAAACTGTTCGTGGGTGATAGTGATACCGTCCAGATATTCCTCCTCGCCGAAGATGGTTTTTAAGGGCATAAAATCCAGATGCAGCTCATCTGCTCTCTGCAGCGTGATATCCGAAGCGGAATCAATTACAATTCGTACACTCATTTAATATCCATACCTTTCCGGTACCTGAAATCCTGCATGCTTCGTTTTGTCATGTGGCTTTTGGTATCCTGTAACTGTCTGACTGTCCGAAGAGACTTACTTTGACATTACAGCCAGTATACGAGTTTATCAAAGAACTGTCAATATATTTTGATAATCAAACAATTATCCCATGGCATCTATCGGATGATTTTTGCAATATTAGCCCGTCATATTGTGCATAATATTGAATGGAAAGATATGGTCAGTCAGGTTATCATAATGATTAATAACGGAGGGTTGATACATATGAGCGACGGTGGTTATCTGAGAGAAAAGGAAGTACGGGAAGCCATTCAGGCAGGACAGGAAGCACTAAAATTTCTGAATGAAGCGCGGGAATGTCTTGACAGTGCGGGAAATTGGGGACTTTTGGATATGTTTGGCGGAGGATTCATCAGTACCTTGGTGAAGCATTCCAAGATGAAGGATGCGGAAGAACTGGTACAGCAAGCCAGAGAGGCACTGAAACGTTTTCAGAGAGAACTGATGGATGTGGACAATGTAGCCGAATTCCATATTGAGATGGGTGATTTCCTTTCCTTTGCGGATTACTTCTTTGACGGTATCATTGCGGATTGGCTGGTACAGTCACGGATCAGTGATGCCAAGAAGCAGGTGGATAATGCCATTCGGAAGGTGAATTATATTTTAGGACAGCTACAGCGAAGCTGATTCATGATTGAAACGGGGTATAAATTCACAGTGAATTAAAGAAACCTTTAAAAACCCTTAAGAAAACAGCTTGTGGAATCTTAAGCTCTTCCCTGTATTCTGTAAAAGCATGGTAACGGTTCTTTAAAATACACATTTTCGTAATAGGAATGTGTTTTCGATGATAAGAATAGGGCCGGGTATGCCATGCGAAGGCGGAATTGTTATCGAATATGTCCCATAAGCGGCGGAAAGAGATACAGCGCCGCAGAGGGAAGAAGGAAGACGGAGGGAAGAGTATGGAACTGGCGGTTTTGGCTGACATTCACAGCAATTACATAGCGTTGGAAAGATGCATGGAGTATGCCCTGAACAGGGGGATATTCCATTTTTTGTTCCTGGGGGATTACATAGGAGAGCTTGCATACCCGGAGCGGACCATGGAGCTGCTTGGGCAGTACAGTGAAAAGTATGACTGTGTGTTTATTCGGGGAAATAAGGAAAATTACTGGCTGAAATACCGTGATGGCGGGGAGCAGGGATGGCCGGAATACAATTCTACCACCGGAGCTCTTTATTATGCCTACCATCATTTAAAGAAAAGAGATTTGGAATTCTTTGAAAGTCTGCGAATTGCACAGAAATTACAGTACGGGGATTTGCCTACTCTGATTGCCTGCCACGGCTCTCCCACAGACGTGAGAGGAGAGATAAAGCCCGGAAACGAGGCAGCGAAACAGGTACTGGAAGCGTCGGAGGTTAATTATGTGCTTAGCGCACATACCCATATTCAGGGCAAAATGGTACATCGGGGTAAGACAGCAATCAATCCGGGCTCTGTGGGTGTCTCACTGAAAGCGGGGGCAAAAGCGCAGTTTGCCATTCTCCACGGAGAAAACGGCAGCTGGCAGGAGGAGTTTATCAGCCTGGATTATGACAGGGAGAGGGCAGTGAAGGAATTGTACGAATCCGGTTTGTTTAAGAGAGCGCCTTATTGGTGCACGATTACGGAGCGGTTGTTTTACCAAAAACAGGAGGAAGAAATCGGTCATGCGGAGGTGCTGTTCCGAGCGATGGAACTATGCAGGCAGGACACCGGGGAATGCAACTGGCCGGATATTCCTGAGAAGTACTGGGCTCAGGCGGTGAGGGAACTCATCCCGCAGCAGGCGAAGGCGGTCCGGGCATGACGGATGACAACAGGCTCCGCCGCAGTATATGCGGGGAGCCTGTATTTATGCCTGTTTACAGATGTCTATTTTCCATAAATGATGAATAGCAAACCTTTGGTTTACATTCTCTCAAATACGGGCATGTATTCGATGGGCGCATCCACGGTCACGGTGCAGCCGCCATCGAAGATTTCTCCGGTGGAGGTCAGCTTCCACTTGCCAGCAGGCAGATAAACATCCCGCCGGAAGCTGTTTAACTTAAAGATTGGCGCTGCCAGGTATTTGCTTCCGAACATGTACTGATCCTGAAGTTCCCAACACTTTTGGTCATCAGGGAACTCATAGAACATAGCGCGGAGCAGAGGAGAGCCGTTTACATGAGCTTCCTCAAACAAATCCTTTATGTAGTCATGCATGGAAATACGGATATCATAGTATTTTTTCATGATAGCGTAATTGTCTTCTCCGTAGCTCCAGAGTTCATTGGGCTGGCCTGTGTGCAGATATCCGCCGCCCCAGTCTCTGTCATCCAGCGCAGGAATATTGTAGGGACCGCGGTCTCCGTGCATACGCAGGATAGGGGAATAAACCGCAAACTGATACCATCTGATTAACAGCTGTCTGAAATCCGGGTCGTTCACATCGTCTGTCATGAAACCGCCGATATCGGTGGTCCACCAGGGGATTCCCGCAAGACCCATGTTCAGACCGCACTGCAGCTGGTCGGCAAAAGCTTCAAAGGTACTGGGTACATCGCCTGACCAGATGACATTTCCGTATTTCTGGGAGCCTGCCCATGCGCAGCGAAGCAGATTGACCACGGTGTTATCCTGAATCTTGCTCATTTCGTCATAGAAGACTCTGCTGTACATCTGAGGGTACATATTACTGAGAGCCAGAGCCGGACCGTCGCAATAGCGGTAATTTTCAAAGTCGTAAACGCCGTAGTCGGGCTCGGAATTGTCCAGCCAGAAGGCATCTATGCCAAAATCGTAATAATTTTTCTTACATACTTCCCATACGTATTTTCTTGTCTCGGGGTTGAAGGGGTCAATTTCCACGCAGTCACCCTGATAATCGTAGGTCTGGGCAGCGCCCCGTTCCGTTCGGATAAGCAGACCTTTTTCCATCATAGGTCCGAAGTTTTCGCTCTTGCGGTCCACGGAGGGCCACACGGAAACGATAACCTTGATGCCCATGGAGTGAAGCTCATCCACCATAGCCTTGGGGTCAGGCCAGTACTTGGTATCAAATTTCCAGTCACCCTGGACGGTCCAGTGGAAAAAGTCGATAACAATCTGGTCTATCTTGATGCCTTCCTTCTGATACTGACGTGCTACGGAGAGAACTTCATCCTGGGTTCTGTAGCGCAACTTACACTGCCATAAGCCCATTAAATTTTCGGGGAACATTTCCGCATGTCCGGTGGCTTCGGTGTAGTTGGCAAGTATCTGCTTGGGGGTATCGGCTGCGGTAATCCAGTAGTCCATCTCCCTGGTGGCTCTTGCAACCCATTCGGAATAGTTGTTGCCGAAGGTGACACGTCCCACAGCCGGGTTGTTCCAAAGGAAGCCGTAGCCAAGTGAGGACACCGCAAAGGGAACGGAAATCTGGGAGTTGCGCTGTGCCAACTCCAGAACGCAGCCCTTCATGTCCATGCAATCCTGCTGGTATTGTCCCATACCGAATATCTTTTCACCCTTGTTGCTCTCAAATTTCAGATTCAGGGAGAACTCGCTTCCGCCGATGACTCCCTTCCACTCACGGTTCACCAGCTTCAGGCAGCGGCTCTCCCTTGACAGGGTTCCGTCGTAGGCTCTGAAATATTCTCTTAAGATGAGTTTGTCATCCTTGTAAAACGTAATGATGCCTGCAAAATTCACAACAGCCTTGATGCGGCCGTTGGTGATGGATGCAATTTCTCTCTTGTCAATGGTTCCGTCACCTACCCAGTGATCCTCTTCCCCGATAACTACCTTGGGATTTCCCGGCTTTACTTTCTCAGTCAAAGCCCAGACATTTCCGGTAAATCCGTGGAGCATTGTGGCGCGCACCCGAAGGGAATCCTCCCCCCATGCCTCCAGCCGGAGCGTTTCGCCCTGATGGTAGCATACCAGGGCGCCGTTGTCGTTCTCAAATCTCATGTTTGTTCCTCCTTTGATATTTCATAATTTTATAATTTCAATTAAACAACCATTCTTATATGTGACTTAACACTCATTTCAGGATTCGGTTTAATACATATTTGTTTGCAGGCTTCCCGCAATCTTTGTGACCATTGTGTAATCATCCTGTTTATGATAGAATACTACTGATTAGATGCAGAAATCTACCGCATAAGTATGAAAAAATGATACAAAACTATTATGAAACCGGAATGTGAACAAAGCAACGAATGAAACAGTGAACAAAGCAACGAATGAAACAGTGAACAAAGCAATTTGGAAACAGAGAGAACGGAGAGTATTATGCCGAATCGCGAGATGTTGGAAAACAGAAAACACAGCACCGCCTACATTCCCTACAGCTTTTACGAATGCCGCATCCCGGAGTTTTACCTGAATGTTCCCATGCACTGGCATGATGAATTTGAAATCAACCGGATTCTGCGGGGCAGGGGGGAATTTATCTGCGGAGATGCGAAGCTGACCGCAGGGGAGGGAGATTTGCTGGTTCTGCCGCCGGATACGCTGCATGCCGCATATCCCTGCGATGGCAGTGCGTTGATTTATCAGGCCATGGTATTCAGCCCGATAATGCTGGGGACAAACAGCAATGACAGATGTACCATAGAGTATATCCGCCCTATGATAAAGGGGAGCATCCGTCCCGAGCCGCTGATTTGCCCTGCCTCCGCAAATTATGCCGAGTTGAAAGCCTCGGCAGACCGCATTTTTTCCTATTCCGGTCTGCCGGAGCCGGGTGATGCCGCGGAGGCGGGCAAGGATACCTTTCATACGCCGTCCCCGCGGGAAGATTTATTGTTAAAAGGGGAGCTTCTTCATTTTTTCGGATTGTTGGATTGTGAAAGTGCAGAGGGTATGAACGTTGACGGTAACGGAAGAACGAGAGATACTGTCAGCTATACGGAAATGATTCGTCCGGCTCTGGAATTTATGGTGGAAAACTATCGGGAAAATATATCGGTGGATGAACTGGCGGAACTGGTTCATCTCAGTAAGAGCTATTTCATGAGCTGCTTTAAAAAAGCAGCGGGAACCGGAGCCATAGAGTATCTGACACAGCTGCGAATCAATGCAGCCTGCCGGATGCTGACAGATACAGCCCTGCCGGTATCGGATATCGCCTACAGCTGCGGATACTGCAACCTATCCAACTTTAACAGACAGTTCCGAAAGCTGGCGGGATGTTCGCCAAAGGAATACAGAAGAAGCCGGGATTAAACTCCCGGCTTCCAGTCATTTAGCACGTTTTCCATGGTATATTCGGCTGCTTCCTCTTCTGTCAGCTGATGGGAAAAGTCCGCCCGGGCGGCAGGGCCGGCCCCGGGGCCGTAGGAGCGGTATTCTCCGTAGAAGAAATGACCGTGAGGTTTTCCCCAGTCGTTCCAACCGGAGGGGTGGATATGTGCACCAAGCTTACAGCTTAAATATACTGTTTTTGCGAACTCCCTCCAGGGACGTCCAAGCATGACGGTGCCGGGAGGACAGTCGCTCTCCAGACTGCAATTTTTGAATACATACCCGAAAGGCTGCTCCTCGGGGGTGGAAGCGGCGGTGACATAGCCATAGATAACCTCTTCGTCCGGACTCTCCGGAGGTTTTCTGTCCCCGGGCATTTTGGAGAAAAGGGTGCAGTTCTCAAACCATGCGATACCGCCACCGAAAATAAAATCTACATCTCCCTGAATATAACAGTTCCGATAGCAGTGCCTTCCAAGGATTCTGGGCTTATGCTCTCCCGGACCTTTGAAGCCGCCGGGTTTTGCCTCCTTCAGCGGCAGGGGAGCCGTAAAAAGGGTGTCCTGGCTTCCAATCAGGCAGCAGTCCTCGAAATAGTTTCTGTCCCCGTCCACGTACAGCGCAAGCGCCTGCCCAACGGTGTGACCGTAGCCCGCATCATTTTGGAAGGTCAGGTGTCCGGCGGTAAAGTCGTGGGTGTCTATCCGAATCGTGGCGGTACGGAAAGTGCCGCGTTTATCACCCTCCGGCATGTCGTCAAAGGCGGCATCGCCGTATACCAGAACCACGTCCTCCCGGCGTTCTCCCTCTCCCAGCAGGGTCAGGTTCGGACGGGTGATAACCAGCTTTTCCCGGTAGACACCCTTACCGATATGAAGGACTGCGGGAGCAACATCGGAATATGGGGAAGGATATGACTTTTCCGGTTCCTCATAAGCAATACTGCTCAGCGCAGCTTCCAATGTATCAAAACAGGGAATGTGTTCGGGCATATTTACATAGACATGGATGGTTTCTTTTTTCAATTCCTTTTTCTCCTTTTTCGACAAAGTGTTCCCAAATCTACAAAGAGAATTTTAGGAGGCCACATTTGAAAAAAGGTACTTTTCATAACCGGAAAGTACCGCTCACTTTTTTTTAAATTTCAACCAATCTTATTACCTCGACAAATTCCGATTTTCATTACTGCTTTTTAACAGCCTTTGCTATACACAAGCACCCGACCGTCAAAAACAAAATAGCTGGTATCAAAAGGAGAATATCGTTTATTGCTCCAAATGACCACCACGCAAACAGAATAGCTGCAATAATATTGAACACTCCGCTTAAAATATACATTATTTTGTCCTCCGCAAATTCTTATTTCTCTAGTTCAAAAAATAGATGTTTATCAAGTTCTTTTGAAAATTAACATTACCAGTTCTGACTAAGCACAGACCGTTTCATTTTTTACGGCTGCATTCTGTATTCAATGGTATGTAACCGTAGCATCATCCTCTTCTCTACGGCTGTATTTCACCTTTTTTGATAAATAACCGTAATGAAGCCCTCTTCTCTACGGTTGTATTTCGCCTTCTCTGATAAATAACCGTAATGAAGCCCTCTTTGCTACGGTTGTATTTCACTTTTTTTGATAAATAACCGTAATGAAGCTCTCTTCCCTACGGTTGTATTTCACTTTTTTTGATAAATAACCGTAATGAAGCCCTCTTCTCTACGGTTGTATTTCGCCTT
>JAEDMI010000101.1 GCA_016303085.1 Acetatifactor sp. | reverse complement strand
TACGGCCGAAACCATTAATTGCTACTCTTACTGCCATTTTAGTTTCCTCCTAAAATATATTATTATATCATTTTGACTTTCCACGTCCACAGCTTGTCAAAATCCGAGCCGCAGATTGTCAAAATTTTATCAGCAAAGCTATTTTACCTAATTTCCCCCGATAATTCAAGATGTAAATGAAAAATAATTGCCATTTCTTTGAAAAATTTATGTTTTAAACTTCTTATTCACTTTTCCGTGTTTTTGTTTTATACTATAGGAAATAAGTACCTGAATACAAAACATACAGGAGATAAGGAATAACTATGAAATACATTTGTCCTGCTATCCTTTTAATATTTAGCATTTTATCTTTCTATTTTGCATTTAAGATTCTGTGTTCGCGGCTCAGGAAGGATATCGCCTACAGACTGCTTTCCCTCATGTGCATCGGCAGCGGAATCTGGAGTGTGGGCTTTGGTCTGCTGATTATCCAGACGTCGCCCGAAACAGCCTACCGTTGCCGCGCTTTCGGTTTGATCGGCACCTTTCTCTACCTGATAATGGTTCAGTTTCTGGTGTGCTACATATCCAAAATACCAAAGGGGTGGGCCTGGCTGTTCAACGGACTGTCCCTGCTTGGTATTCCCATCTGCGTTCTTGCCATAGACAGAAGACAATCGGTATATTTCCCCGGTGTACTGGGTATGACCTACTCTTTCGTACCCGGATTTGCCAACAACATGTACTCCGCCTACACCATTATGCTGTTCATCATCCTAACCGGAATCAGCATATACATGGTTCGGTTTTCCAGAGTAAAGCGTCTTCAGTTTTTCGGGAAAAGCTTTCTCCTGACAGTATTACTGATGCTGGCAGGCAGCGTACTTGACACCCTCCTGCCGTTCTTAGGCATACCCGCCATTCCGGGAAGTACAATGACCCAGTTCTGGGGGCTGCTGGTGGTGCTTACAGCAGTGCGGGTAAACGACCGTTCAAGAATTTCCGTAGAAAATTTGTCGCAATTCATATACTATTCCAGTTCCACACCCATTTTGGCGTTTGATGCCGATTACCGGCTTCAGATTGCCAATGATGCTGCGTCGGAATTTTTGAACATCGACCCCGTCACACTGTCACAAAAGGCAGTTTCCGTCTCTCAGCTGTTTCAACTGGACCGGACTTCCGCTTTTGATTTCCAGGGCAACAGTATCAGCATAGATTCCCTCTGCGAGAGAAATCAACTGTACTGTAATCTGACAATCAACAAAATACAGGACCGCTTCGAGGATATTATCGGCTACATCATTATTATTACAGATCTTACCGAACGTATGAAAACCATGCAGAAGCTGGAAGAGGCAAAAGTAGCCGCCGAAGCCGCCAACCGCTCAAAGAGTTCCTTCCTGGCAAACATGTCCCACGAAATCCGTACCCCGATGAACGCCATTTTAGGTTTCTCCGAGCTTATTCTGAAAATGGATATCGATTCGAAGGTTCGGGAATATGTAGCCGACATTAAGGGCTCCTGCCAGAATCTGCTTGCGGTCATCAACGATATTCTGGATATATCAAAGCTGGATTCCGGAAAGATGGAACTTTCCTGTGGCAATTTTTATCTGTGTCCTCTGCTTCATGATGCCTTTCACATCATTGACATTCAGGCCCGCAAAAAGGGGTTGCGGTTCACGATGGATGTGGATCCCCAAACTCCCCGGGAACTTTATGGCGACAAAACCAGAATTCGCGGCATATTAATCAACATATTAAACAATGCCGTCAAATACACTGCGACGGGAAGCGTTTCTTTCACTGTAAAGGTACTTGAGAAAAATGAATCCACGATAACTCTGGCATACATCATCAGCGACACGGGTATCGGCATCACGGAAGATGCCAAAGAGCATCTCTTTGAAAGTTTTACACGCTTTGATGAAAAAGCAAACCGGGAAATCGAAGGTACCGGTCTGGGGCTTTCCATAGTAAACGGCTATGTCCAGCTGATGGGCGGAACCATTGATGTAGACAGCACCTACGGCAAGGGCTCCACCTTTACCGTCACCCTCACCCATCAGATTGTCGATGCCCGCCCCATTGAAGGACTCACAGTATGCTCTCAGGAGACAAATGCTCTGAACACACGCGAAATCAAAATCCGCGATACTTCCGTGCTTGTGACGGACGACAACCAGATTAACCTGAAGGTCATCAAAGGCACTCTGGAATACTACGGTTTTTCGGTAGATACCGCCGCCAGCGGTGCAGATGCCATTGATCTGTGCCGCAGGAAGGAATACGACCTGATATTTATGGATCAGATGATGCCCGGCATGGACGGTGTGGAAGCCATGCAGCATATCCGCTCTATCTCCGGACACTACGCGGCGGGAGGAGCCGGAAAGATTATTGTCCTGACGGCAAACGCTATTGCCGGCATGCGGAAGGAGCTGATGGGAAAAGGCTTTGACGAGTATCTTGGGAAGCCCGTAAACTTCCGGGAGTTGGAACGTATCATCGGTCATTTTGTCCCTGCCGATAAGATTATCACCGTCTCCGAACAGGCCGAAACCTCAGATTCCTCTCCGGTAACATTTCCTCCTCAGTTGAATGTGGAGGATGGCATAAACCACTGCGGCGGTGACAATGAGCTTTATGTGGAGGTTCTTCACATGGTACATGATTCTGCCCCCGACCAGCTGAATAAACTGAAAGCTCTCCTTGACGGGAAGGATTACGAAAATTACACAGTCCATATCCATTCCATCAAGGGACAACTGTTGAATATAGGTGACACCACTCTGGCTGCCGCCGCAAAAGAGCTGGAATACGCCTCAAGGGAAGGACGCTACGGATACCTGGAGGAACAGACAAATACCTTTATCCAAAATTATGAAGAACTTTTGACACAGCTGGAATCCGCATTTGCGGTAATGCAGTAAAAAAGGAGACAAAATACTATGCCTGTCAAATCGGACTGCCACTTACATTCCTCCCACTCCGGTGATTCCAATACCCCCATGGAGGAAATGATATTACAGGGAATTTCCCGGGGGCTCACCACCATGTGCTTTACGGAACATCAGGATATCAATTATCCCGATTCACCGGACGGTCCGGGAAATATCTTCCTGCTGAATACAGACTCCTATCTCTATGAACTGGCATGCCTGAAAGATAAATATCAGGATAAAATCCGCCTGCTCTTTGGTGTGGAGCTTGGTCTGCAGCCGGAAATCATGCGTCAAAACGCAGTATATGCCAAGTCTTATGAATTTGATTTTATTATCGGTTCCTCCCACATCTGCCACGGAAGAGATCCCTACTATCCCGCTTTCTTTGAGGGGCGCAGCGAGGAGGAAGCCTACCGGGAATACTTTGAGTCCATTCTGGAAAATATCAGAAAATTTTCCAACTTTGACGTCTACGGTCACTTGGATTACGTGGTGCGATACGGTCCGAACATGGACAGAAATTATTCCTATGAAAAGTATAAAGATATTTTTGATGCCATCCTGAAACTTCTTCTGGAAAAAGGAAAAGGCATCGAACTGAATACCGGAGGCATCAAAAAAGGGATGAAAGATTTTCATCCCTGTACGGATATTTTAAAGCACTACCGGGAGCTTGGCGGCGAAATTATCACCGTGGGCAGCGACTCCCACGACACCGCACATATCGCGGATTCCTTTGACAGAGCCACAGAAGTACTGAAGGAGTGCGGCTTCCGGTATTACACGGTGTTTGAAAAGAGAAATGCGGAGTACATTAAGTTACAATAATTTACTCGCACAGAACCACAACAAGCCTCGGTGTGGTCTGGGCAGGAATACTTCTGGTGGAATTATCGTAGATGACCACCAGATTGTGATTTGCGGGACTACCCTGGAAATACTGATTGTTGGTAGTCCGCACATCCACGGAACCGTCCATATTCAGCTGGAGAGTCTGCTCATCGTTTACCATGGACATGTTATAAAAGCTTACATCAATCATCCGCCCGTTGATTTCCTGTGCTGCCACCACCGCGTTGTACTGAGGCGGGTAAATCAGAGGCATGGGCGCATCCGCCGCATACCAGAAGGTGCATAGCATCCCTACGGACAAAGTCTCAAAATCCACCACATATGTGGAGGGTGTCATTACAAAATTCACGGTGTTTCCGTCCGTATCTTCCAATGTGACAAAGATCATACATCCGTTTGCTCTGCGGTTTCCGATTCTGGTAGGCACCATGTCCACGATAGTTCCTGTCACGGAACCAAAACGGCTTCTTCTGAAAGGCATTCTCCCATTGAAATTAAAGTCCATATTGTTATCGTTCTCCCGAAAACTGTATTATTCTTCCATCATTCTATGCAGCGCCTTTTCACATGTGCATGTTCCGTTACCTTTTCTGCCGCACGGATGCCTCATACTCTGCCAATAATCGTTCCCCCGCCCAGCACATACTCTCCGTCATAAAACACCACAGCCTGCCCCGGCGTGGCTGCCCGTACCGGCTTTTCAAAGGTGCATTTTACCCTGTCCTCTCCCTGTTTTTCAATCAGGCAGTACTCTCCTCCGTGGTTGTAACGAATCTTTGCCTTCACGCGCACAGGGACAACGATATCCTCCACGGACATAAAGTTCACCTTGTCACACAGCACTTCCGTCGCAAAGATGTCCTCATTCTTTCCGATGACAACCTCGTTTGTCTCCGGGCGAATCCGGGTGACAAACACTCTCTCACCCATGGGAAGTTCCAGACCTCTGCGTTGTCCGATAGTATAATGAGTAATTCCCTTGTGCTGACCCAGCACCTTTCCCTCCGCCGTCACAAAGTTGCCCGGTCCCGGAACCCTGTCTCCTGCTTCACGGTCTATAAATCCGGCATAATCGTTGTCCGGCACAAAACAGATTTCCTGGCTGTCCGGCTTGTGTGCCACAGGCAGTCCCGCCTTCTCCGCAATTTCCCGGATCTGTTCCTTGGTATACTCTCCCACCGGCATCAGGGTATGCTTCAGCTGCTCCTGAGTCAGGTTGTAAAGCGCATAGGTTTGATCCTTTGCGGCAGTCACAGAATTTCGGACGGCAAATCTTCCGTTGGGCAGTTTGTCAATCCGGGCATAGTGACCCGTTGCAATATAGTCCGCGCCAATATCCAGGCTGCGTTTCAACAGTGACTCCCACTTTACATAGCGGTTGCATGCGATACAGGGATTGGGAGTACGCCCCCTAAGGTATTCCTCCACAAAATAATCCATGACACGGCATTTGAATTCCTGCTTGAAATTCATGACATAGTAGGGAATGTCCAGACTCTCTGCCACCCGCCTTGCATCGTCCACCGCTGACAGACCGCAGCAGCCTCCGTTTTCCGACTTCTGCTCCTCTGCCTCATCCTGCCAAATCTGCATGGTGACACCCACCACATCATACCCCTGTTTCTTTAAGAGATATGCCGCCACAGAAGAATCCACGCCTCCCGACATACCTACCACAACCTTCTTATTCCTGTTATTCTGCATTCTTCGTCCTTACTTATCCAAACTGATTATCAAATATCCGTTTTCTTTGAGTCTGTTGGCAGTTTACGCCTCCGAGCCCTTCTATCGAACCCTGGAACCGAAGGGCATCAGTGCCAACTTGGCAATCTTAAAGTGCTGTAGTCCGAAAGGAATTCCCACGATGGTAATACAAAGAATGCACCCGAAAACAAGGGATTCCAATGCCAACGGAATTCCGGAAAGACACAGCCAGATAATATTCAAAATCAAAGAGCCGACACCGCCGCCGTATTCCACTTCCTTGCCAAAAGGGAAAAAACAAAGTGAGGCAAACTTAAAACACTGCTTTCCCCAAGGAATCCCCACAATGGTAATACACCAAAGACATCCTGCAAGGCACCAACTGAGCCCGCTGATAAAACCTCCGAAAAGAAACCACAAAATATTGCCCAAGCATCCCATATTCATTCCTCCATTCCGGTTCATTATACGTTATTCCCTTCCAAAGTACAACTGTTTCCGCTATTTCAAATGTCAGATTATCAGTTCAGCCTTTCCCGGTAACCATGCAATATAAGCCGTAAAAGAGCCCGACAGCAGTCATCTTCCCGCCGTCGAGCCCTGTATATCTGTTTTACGCCATCTGCTTCACAATCCTGTAATATGTGGTTGAAGTCCTCTTATAGCAGATACCGTACAGCACCGCGAATACCACGCACACCGCTCCGGTGCAGCCGAGCATCAAGGTTACTTCTACACACCTGATTGCCGCCATCAGCACAATCACCATCTTCATGCCAACAAGCGTATGAAGTACCGCACCCGCCAAAGGTAATGCGAACACCAGTAATATCTGCTTCCTGATGGTTTTTCGAATCTCCTCATCACTCATTCCCACTTTCTGCATAATTTCAAAGTTTTTCTGATCCTCAAAGCCCTCCGTAATCTGCTTGTAGTACATGATAATCAACAGACAAATCAGGAAAATAGCCCCGAAAAAGATGCCGATAAACAACAATCCGCCGTACATTCCCTCCAAATCCTGAATATCCTCACGGTAGTCCATGCATCCCCCATATTTTTCCTTTTCCATAAGCCGTTCTTCCGTCTCCCGGCTGAAAGCATCAACAGCTTCGCTCTCTCCCCGGGGATTGACTTCTATTTCCGTCAACCGATTCTCCACTGCATTTACGCCGAAGACCTCCGCAACCCGGGTCATATCCTCCTCTGTGGGAAGCACCGCAAGATACCAACAGTTAAATTCATCCCCCGGTGCCTTCCGGTGAACTTTACATTGCATCAGTTCTTCCTTCACCTGATATTCGTATTCGCCGAAGAAAACCCGGTCATAGCCCCAATTCGAGCCTGTAGAGAAAATCAATGCCTCACCCGGCTCCAGTGTCACCGCGGTGCCTTCCATGCGGTTGTACGCATTTAAGTCCATCAACTTGATGCTGTACTGATTTGCATAGTCATATTTATCCTCTTCCCTGCAGACACGGAACAGATGATTCTCCTTGTACACCGATACTCCCACATAGCTATAGCCCAGATAATCCTCCAGCACCACTCCATTCTCATCAGCAATACTCTCTAATTCTGTCCGAAGCGCCGTTTCATCCTGCTTTCCCAGAAAGGTTACCTTGAAGGTTCTGGGATAACTGAGCTGTATGATGGAATCTGTGCACAGCCAGACGCTGAGGGTACAAATTACCGTTATCATTACCATTGTTGCAAAAACACAGATGTTGGACAGACTTGCCGCACTTTTCTTCATACGGTACAGCATACCCGAAACGGTCACGAAATTGTCCGCCCGGTAATAGTACTTCTTCCGCTTCTTCAAAAAGCGCAGCAGTGCGATGCTGCCGGAGGTAAACAGGAAATATGTTCCCAGAATCACAAGAAACACCGCAAAGAAGAAGTCGGTAAAAATCATACTGTCGAGTTTGGAGAAAATCGCAAGATAATACCCCCAGCCTAACAGGAGAAGCCCCAGCACAGTCATCAGTCCGATGTGTTTCGGCTCCTTCTCCCCCTTTTTTGACTCACTCATCAGTTCCACAGGTCTTGCTTTGCCGACCTGTACCAAATTCACAAACAAATTCAGCCCCGTGATAAATGCATAAAACACCAGCGCATCCAAAACCGCCCGGGGACTCACCGAAAAATCTGCCTCCACGGGCAATCCTGCAAGGTTTAACAGCAGCAGAAAAATCAGTTTGGAAAACAAAAGCCCCAGTATAATGGCGCCCGCCATAACAATTCCGTACACCATCAGGCTCTCCCAGAACATCATGATGCCGATGTGCTTCTTTTCCATTCCCAGAATGCTGTACAGTCCCAGTTCCTTCTTTCTTCGCTTAATCAGAAAGCTGTTGGTATAATAGAGAAAGGGAACCATGATAATTCCCAAAAGTCCGAAACCTATGGTAACCAGTACAGCAGCATATACCGCCTTGGGCAGCGTATGCATGATATCATTCTTCAGAATCAAATCAAACACAAAATAGGTGAACATGGCAAAGATGCTGACTCCGATATAGGGAAAATAGGTGGAACCGTTCTTGCGGATATTGTTCACCGCCATTTTGGGCAAAAGAGACATCTTGCTTTTCATTTATGCCTCCTCCTTTCCTGCCCGTACACTTTCCTCCTGCTCCGGATTTCTCCTCTCCGTCTGCAAAATCGTCAGGGTATCGGAAATCTTGCGGTACAGTTCATCATCGCTCATATTACCGCGATAAATCTGGTTGAAGACACAGCCGTCCTTGATAAACATAACCCGCCCCGCACGGCTGGCTGCCTGAATACTGTGTGTCACCATGAGAATGGTCTGTCCATCCTCGTTTACCTCCGCAAAAATCCGCAACAGTCTGTCGGATGCCTTGGAATCCAGCGCACCTGTGGGTTCATCCGCCAGCAGTATCTGGGGTTTCGTAATCAGCGCTCTGGCTACCGCTGCCCTCTGCTTCTGCCCTCCCGAAACCTCATAGGGGTATTTCTCCAAAAGATCAGCTATACCCAGCTTCTTTGCCAGAGGAACCAGTCTCTCCTCCATGATACGGACATCACAGCCGGCCAGCACCAGCGGCAGAAAAATATTGTCCTTCAAGGACAGAGAATCCAGAAGGTTAAAATCCTGGAACACAAATCCCAGATTATCTCTGCGGAAAGCGCACAGCTCC
>JAEDMI010000100.1 GCA_016303085.1 Acetatifactor sp. | reverse complement strand
AGCAGAGGACTGAAAATCCTCGTGTCACTGGTTCGATTCCGGTTCTGGGCATTTTTATTTGGCATTAAAAGCCTTAATTTTAAGACTTTTAATGCTATTTTTTTGCATAAAGCCATGCTATAATAACTATGTATGTGTAAAAATAGAGATGATTTACAGATGGAGAAAGATTATGAAAGATATACAGACAAGAGAGATACCGGCAGAAGATAAGAGAGAGACAAAATCTGCCGAGAAAAAGAAAGCTGAATTAGATTGTGAGGAAGTAAAGCATGAGGAAGTAAAATCCGAGGGAGTAAATCCAGAGAAAATAGATACCAAGGAAATGAAGTCCGAAGAAATGAAATCAAAAGAACAAAAAACAGAAGAAACAGAAACAAAAGAAACAGAAACAAAAAAAACAAAAGCAAAAGAAAAAATTGCAGAAGAAACAAAAACAGAAAAAGCAAAAGAAGAATCAAAATCAATAGAAGTAAAAACAGAAGGAATAAGGACAGAAGAAGTAAAAGCGGAAAAGCAGATACCGGAAAGTAAGGAAAGGGAACAGAAAATAGCGCAAACAGGAAAAAATATAGTCATTGGTGTAATTCTTGGCTTGTTAATTGTACTGACGGGGGTTTATGTCGGAGTTACGCTATATTACCGCAGTCATTTCATGCCAAATACGAGTATAAACGGTATTACATGCGATAACATGGATGTTGCAACGGTTGTTTCGCTTGTAGATGCACAAATTCAAGAGTATTCTCTAAAAGTGACAGGACGTAACCCGGAAACCGGAGTATCGGGAGAAATATTGGGAATCATAGATGTGGATGATATCGGGATGTCCTATGCCGATACCAAGGATGCTGTGCAGGATGTGCTGAGTAATCAAAATGCATTTCTTTGGCCCGGAGCATATTTAAAGAAAGATAGAAACAGCTATTCCCTGATTCAGGGAATCGTTTTTGATGAAAGTAAGCTACGGGAGACAGTAAGCAGTTGGGATGCATGCCGGAAGGAAAACATGAAAAGTCCGGAGGATGCTTATATCAGCGAATACATAGATGAAAAAAGAGGATATGAAGTAATCCCGGAGACGGCGGGGACAGAACTGAATATGGAAAAGGTACTTGAAATTATTGCAGGTAAGCTGCATGCTAATGAAACCTCGTTGGACTTGGAGGATGAGCAGTGCTACGTGGAAGCGGATGTGAAAAGTACCGACACCAATCTGAATGACGCCGTGAATACAGCGAATAGCTGGTTAAGCACAGAAATAGTTTATGATTGGAATGACAACGAGGTAGTGCTGAATGCAGAAACACTAAAAGACTGGATTACCGTAAAAACCGGAGATGTAACACTGGATGAGGAAGCTGTTTCAAGCTTTGTAAAGGAGCAGGCAAAACGGTATGATACCTACGGAAAATCTAAAAATTTTGTCACAACTCTGGGAATTGAGCTTACACTGAAAAGCCCGAATTACGGCTGGAAGACAGATGCCGAAACAGAATCGGAAGAACTGATTAAACTGATATATCAGGGAAGCAAGGCAGAAAAGGAGCCTGTTTACAGTATAAAGGCTATGAAAAAGGGAATGAATGATGTAGGGAGCTCCTATGTCGAGGCAGATTTGACACATCAGCATCTCTATGTATATCAGAATGGGACAGTGGTGTTTGAGACGGATTTTGTGTCAGGAACGATGAATTCTACCCCGGGCTGCGTTACACCACCGGGAATCTTCGGGCTGACCTACAAAACCACGAATGCGGTGCTCCGGGGTGCGGACTATGAGACGCCGGTAAGCTACTGGATGCCTTTCTACGGAAACTACGGAATGCATGATGCCACATGGCGGGTAAATTTCGGGGGAACCATTTACTTGGAGCATGGCTCTCACGGGTGTATTAATCTCCCTCTGGATTCTGCTGCAACGATATACGGCTATGTTTCCACCGGCTTCCCTGTTATCTGTTATTATTATGAGGTGGATCCGTTGGGAGAGCCGGCGTCTACAGAGGAATTGTCGGAGGAGGAACTGCTGAGACAGCATGAGCCTACTATAGGCGGAAGCGAGGAACAAAGTCAGAATCAGGAAGGATAAACAATGAAAATGAATGAGCACAGACAACGTTCCGAACGAAAAGCTAAAATATGGAAGAAAAAACTGGAGCGATATCGCACAATTCAAAGACAAATTGAGAAGTCTGCACCGGATATCTTAAGTTCAAGAAATTTTCGCAGGACAAAGGAGCACATTCAGCATGGTAACATGACGGTGAACAACCATGTGATGAATGTTGCCAGATACAGTCTGGCTTTGAGCGAAAGTCTTCATATCCGCTGCAACAGGCGGGAATTAATCAGAGGGGCGCTTCTGCACGATTATTTTCTGTATGATTGGCACACTCCCGATGAGAAAAATCCGCATAAGCTGCATGGCTTTTATCATCCCGGAACAGCGTTGCGAAACGCAGTGAAGGAATACAGGCTGTCGAACAGGGAAAAGGACATTATCAGAAAGCATATGTGGCCCCTTACCGTTGTGCCTCCCATGTGCAGGGAAGCTTGGATTGTGACAGCAGCTGACAAGTGGTGCTCTCTGATGGAGACACTGCATTTGCACAGGGGACACGGGGCAATTTTGCAAAAGCTGAGGAATGATTGATTTGGAACATTTATTTGATAAGCTCAAATGCTATGGAAGCAGTGATATTTATCCCTATCATATGCCCGGGCATAAAAGGCAGATTTCTGGGAAGCTTCCTCAGGAATTCTGCAAAATGGACATAACGGAGATAGAAAGCTTTGACAATCTGCATCAGCCGGAAGGTATACTGCGGGAATTGCAGAATAAGGCAGCTTCCCTTTGTGGTGCGGAGGAAAGTTTCTATCTCGTAAACGGAAGCACGGGAGGAATTTTGAGCGCGGTCAGCGCTGCGGTACCTGTGGGGGGACATATTCTGATGGCGAGGAACTGCCACAAGTCCGTGTATCACGCTGCTTATTTGAGAAAGCTGAAAATATCATATCTGTATCCGAATGTGTTGGAGGAGTTCGATATCTCTGAGGCGGTGACACCGGAGCAGGTTCGTTTTGCGCTGGAGAGGGAAGCGGACATCGATGCGGTACTGGTGGTATCGCCCACCTACGAGGGGAGAATTGCGGATATCCGGGGTATAGCGCAGGCAGTACACGAAAAGGGAATTCCCCTGATTGTGGATGAAGCCCATGGTGCTCATCTCGGATTGAGCAGTGAGGTTCATGAAAACAGCTGTCGAGCAGGTGCGGACATTGTGATTCAAAGTACTCATAAGACGCTTCCCGCGTTGACCCAGACAGCTTTACTGCATGTAAACGGTAACAGAGTAAACAGGGATTTACTGAGGAGATTTCTGCATATTTATCAGACGAGCAGTCCATCCTATCTGTTGATGGCAAGTATTGACAATGCATTGTACTTTGCGGAGACGAATGGCAAAACGGCATTTGCCGAATTCCGGCAGCAATATGGGGAGATGTTGGGGCGGTTAGCTCAATGTCGCCATCTGAGATTTCCGGAGCCAAACGATGAAAAGCAGGATATGGGTAAGCTTGTAATCTCCGTGAAGAATGCAGATATTACGGGGAAACAGCTCTACGATATATTGCTGAAAAAATATCATTTACAGACGGAAATGGCTACGGAAAGTTATGTGCTGGCAATGTTTACCGTAGGCGACAGCCATGAGGGCTACGACCGGATGACGAAGGCTCTTTTGGAGATTGACAGAAGCCTTGGTGTGAGTGCTCTGTCCGAAACGGATGAAGAAGGAAATGATTTTGGCACGGCAGAGAAGAAAAATGCAGTCGAAGCGTTGCCGCTCTCGGAAGCCTGGGATGCGAAAACAGAGGAGATTCTTTTGCATGACGCGGCAGGAAGATATGCCGGAGAGTTTGTGAATCTCTATCCGCCGGGGATACCGGTTCTTGTACCCGGAGAAAAAGTGACGGAAGAACTGAGTCGCAGAATGTTTCGGTGGCTGCAGCAGGGATTGACTGTACAGGGTATAGAAATACGAGAGGGAAAGCATCTGATTCGGGTGCTAAAGAACGAAAATGGAAAATAAAATCTGGAATCAAAGAGAAAATGAAAAGGAAAAGTATATGAGAAAGACAAAAATTGTTTGTACCATCGGACCTGCAAGTGAATCCGAAGAACGTTTGAAAGAGTTGATGCTGGCGGGTATGAATGTGGCAAGATTCAATTTTTCCCACGGAACGCACGAGGAACAGAAGGTAAAGTTTCAGAGGGTTCTGAAGGTGAGAGAGGAATTAGGACTTCCTGTAGCCACTCTTTTGGATACCAAGGGACCGGAGATTCGCCTTCGCGACTTTGAAGGCGGAAGAGTGGAACTGATTGAGGGAGAACAGTTCATATTAACTACCGAAGAAGTAATGGGAACTGCCGAAAGAGCAACTATATCATATAAAAATTTGAAAAGTGACATATCTGTCGGAACAACAATTTTGATTGATGACGGACTGATTGAAATGTGTGTGGAGAAGATAGAGGGTGAGGAAATCTTCTGCCGTGTGGTTAATGGCGGCTTTGTGTCCAACCACAAGGGTGTCAATGTGCCCGGAGCCATTCTATCCATGCCGTATATAAGTGATGTGGACAGGGATGATATATTGTTTGGCATCGAGATGGGCTACGAGTTCATTGCAGCTTCCTTTGCAAGGTGTAAGGAAGACATTCTGGAGTTGAGGGAGATCCTCAAGAGCCACGGAAGCGATATGAAAATAATCGCAAAAATCGAAAACATGCAGGGAATCCAGAATCTGGAAGAAATCTTAGAGGTTTCTGACGGTATCATGGTAGCCCGAGGCGACATGGGTGTGGAGATTCCTCTTGAGGAGGTCCCGGTACTTCAAAAAAAGATGATTAAGCTTGCAAATGCTCAGGGAAAGCATGTGATTACTGCCACGCAGATGCTGGAATCCATGATTAAAAATCCCAGGCCTACCAGAGCGGAGGCTACGGATATCGCAAACGCAATTTATGACGGAACCACGGCCATTATGCTTTCCGGAGAAAGCGCGGCGGGAAAATATCCTGTGGAAGCAGTGAAAACTATGGCGAGAATCGCAGAAAGTGCCGAAAAAGATATAGATTACCGTTCCAGAATGCGCCGAAATGATGACGGCAATAAGAAGGAAATTACAAATGCCATCGCTTATGCCACATGCTCTGCCGCAATGGATTTGGAAGCAGCGGCGATTATCACGGTGACGATGTCCGGCTTTACCGCAGGGGCAATTTCCAGATTTAAGCCCAAATGTCCTATCATCGGCTGTACCACCAACGAAAGAGTGTGCAGGCAGCTGAATCTGCTCTGGGGAGTAAATCCGCTGATGATAAAGAAGGAGAACAACGCGGATGAATTGTTTGCGGATGCGGTAGAGGAGGCAAAGCGGGAAGGGTACGTGAAATCCGGTGACACTGTGGTAATCACGGCGGGAGTACCTTTGGGAATTGCCGGAACAACAAATATGATTCATGTGGTAGAGGTAGACTAGATTAATGGGTAAGATTGTTTGTCTTATGGGAAAGAGTTCTACGGGGAAGGATACCATATTCAAACGCCTGCAGGAGGATGGTGCGCTGGGGTTAAAGACGATTGTTCCCTACACCACCAGACCCATCCGCATCGGAGAACGTGAGGGAGTGGAGTACTTTTTTACGGACGAAGCGGGGTTCCGGAGGCTGAAAGCGCAGGGGAAAATAATCGAAGCGCGGGAATACCATACCGTCCATGGCCTATGGAGGTATTTTACGGTAGATGACGGCCAGATAAAGCCGGAATCCGGTTATATCATGATTGGCACGTTGGAGGCATACCGCCATTTGCAGGACTATTTCGGTGCGGACAGGATTGTGCCGGTCTTGATAGAACTGGACGACGGAGTCCGACTCCAGAGAGCGTTGAACCGGGAAATGAAACAGGAAAATCCCAGGTACGAGGAAATGTGCCGCAGGTTTCTGGCGGACAGTGCGGACTTCTCAGAGGGGAAAATACGGGAGAGCGGCATCACCAGAAGGTTTGTGAATGACAACCTGGAACGGTGTATGGGAGAAATAAAGCGGTACATACAAGAGGCGCTGCAGAATTAATGAAAGGAGGGCAGGCATATGGATATCAAGGTCAATCAGGTTAATCAGACCGCGCCGGCGGAACAGGTACAGAATACCAGACCAACGGACGGCACTTTTAAATTTATGCTTGCCAGCCACATTGAGGAGGCAGAGCTTCAGACCAGACTACAGGGGCTCATGGAAGAGATTACCATGCAGGGGGAGAAGCTGGCAAAACGCCGGGATGTAAAGGATATGAAGCACTACCGTGGCCTGGTGAAGGAATTTTTGAATGAAGTGGTAACCCACTCCCATTCTTTTTCCAGAGAGAATTTTCTGGACAGAAGGGGTAGGCACAGGGTATACGGTATCATACGGCTGGTGGACGAAAATCTTGACCAGCTGGCACAGGAGCTGATGAAGGATGAGAAGGACAATCTGGCAATTCTGAATAAAATAGGGGAAATCAGAGGTTTGCTGCTGGATATCTTTACTTGATACATATTCATGACAGCAGGAACGAAGAAGAGCAGCTACAAAAGACAGGAGGGCAGTTCTTATGGCAAGATTTCAGGATATTATCGGACAGGAGCAGATTAAAGAGCATCTGCGGAATGCGATTACTGCGGGAAAGGTTTCCCATGCATACATCATAAATGGGGAGAAATCCTCGGGCAAGGAATTCATTGCAAAAGTATTTGCCATGGCGCTTCAATGCGAAAAGAGGGAAGAGGAGCCCTGCCAGGAATGCCACTCCTGTAAGCAGGCACTGACTGATAATCATCCGGACATTATCCGGGTGAGCCACGAGAAGCCCAACACGATCAGCGTGGACGACATTCGTGCCCAGGTGAACAATGATGTGGCAATCAAGCCGTACAGCGGTCCTTACAAGATTTATATAATAAACGAAGCGGAGAAGATGACGCCTCAGGCTCAGAATGCAATTTTAAAAACGCTGGAAGAGCCCCCGGAGTATGCGGTTATTCTGCTTCTCACTACCAATGTAAATTCTCTGCTGCCCACTATCTTGAGCCGTTGCGTTGTGCTGAACATGAAGCCGGTGTCAGACGAGCTTGTTAAAAAATATCTGATGGAGCAGCTTCGGGTTCCCGATTATAAAGCAGAAGTCTGTGTAGCCTTTGCAAGGGGGAACATCGGTAAGGCCAGGGCACTGGCATCCAGCGAGGACTTTGAGAATGTGAAGTCGGAGGCGCTCTCCCTGCTGAAATACATAAAGGACATGGAACTGAATGAAATCATTGCGGCGATTAAGAAGATTACGGAGTACAAGCTGGAAATCAATGATTATTTGGATATCCTGGCAATCTGGTATCGGGATGTACTTCTTTTTAAGGCCACAAATGATGTGAACCATCTGGTTTTCCGTGAGGAGATACAATCACTGAGAAAAATCGCTCAGCGCAGCAGCTATGAGGGGATTGAAAAGATTATTGAAGCACTGGACACTGCCAAGTACCGTCTGGATGCTAATGTCAACTTTGAACTTACCATGGAACTTCTGATGCTGACGATTCAGGAGAACGGGTAGATGAAACATACGGAAATGGTCACAGGGTAAATGTAACAGTGGCATTTTTGTTTTATTTATGTTAAAATAGCAGTTGTGGCATCATTTGTATGCCGCAGCTGCTATATGTTTACGCGGAGAAATCCGCATTTTTATGAGGCGCAGAGGCGCCGGTGAGGTGAATAGATGATAAAAGTAATTGGTGTGAGATTCAGAACTGCGGGAAAAATTTATTTTTTTGACCCCCTAAACTTTGAGATAAAGCGCGGAGACCACGTAATCGTGGAGACTGCCAGAGGCATTGAATTCGGAACGGTAATGACCGGAGTGACAGAGGTGGAGGACGAGAAGGTTATCCAGCCTCTAAAGCCGGTTATCCGTATTGCAAACCAGAGAGACATCGAGCAGGAGGCCAACAACAAGATAAAGGAAAAGGAAGCCTTCCGCGTGTGCCTGGAAAAAATCCGTAAGCATGAGTTGGAGATGAAACTCATCGATGCAGAGTATACCTTTGACAATAATAAAGTTCTGTTTTACTTTACCGCAGACGGGCGTATCGATTTCCGCGAGTTGGTAAAGGACTTGGCAAGTGTGTTCAAGACCAGGATTGAGCTGCGACAGATTGGCGTCAGGGATGAAACTAAGATTGTGGGCGGCATCGGCATCTGCGGACGGCCTCTATGCTGTCACAGCTATCTTTCCGACTTTATTCCCGTATCTATCAAGATGGCGAAAGAACAGAATCTGTCCCTGAATCCCACTAAGATCTCCGGTGTCTGTGGCAGACTCATGTGCTGCCTGAAGAATGAAGAGGAAACCTACGAGGAATTGAACCGGAGATTGCCCGGTATCGGTGATTATGTTACCACGGAGGACGGACTGAAAGGTGAGGTACAGAGTGTCAATGTGCTGCGCCAGCTGGTGAAGGTTGTAGTGGAACAGGGAGACGAAAAGGAAATTAAGGAGTACCCTGTGGAGCAGCTTCAGTTTAAGCACAGACACGGCAAGAAAGAAAAGGTGGAGTTGTCCAAGGAAGAGATGCGGGAACTGGAGAAGCTGGAGGAGGAAGAACAGCAAGAGAGCCGCGAGGCGGGAGAATCTCAGGAGAATCGCAACCGCCAGGATGGTGAACAACGCCGTGAGAACCGTAACCGCCAGGATGGTGAGCAGCATCGCGACAATCGTAACCGCCAGGATGGTG
>JAEDMI010000099.1 GCA_016303085.1 Acetatifactor sp. | reverse complement strand
TGGAATTAAAAAAGGCAGGTGTTGATATATACACAGTCAAAGATGGTTGGATTTCTCCAAAAGGAAATGACACAATGGATATCATAACTCTCGTATTCCGATATGCTAATGCTGAGAAAAGTAGTGTTGATACCGGAATGCGAGTTAAAGATACCGCTAAACAACTTGTAAAAAGGGGCAAGTTTATGGGTGGCAAAGCCCCTTTTGGCTATGAATTAGTTCATTCGGGGGAAATAAGCAAGCATGGCAGATTACTGAAACATCCTGTTATCATTCCGGCACAGGCAGAGGTTGTAAAGCACATATACAATCTATCCTTTTATCAGGAATTCGGCTCTACGAAAATAGCCCGAATCTTAAACGAGAATGAACCCTACAAAAATATGGCTCCAAATGATGTATGGAAAAGCGGAACAATAACAAGTATCCTTACCAACCCTATTTATGCAGGATATACCACATATAATCGCAGGGAACGTGTCGGCGACAAAACCAATCGCCTGGACCATAAACAATGGATTATTGCAGACACACCTAATCCCGATTTAGTGATTATCAGTGAAGACTTCTGGCAAATGGTACAAGAAAAAAGATTATTACGAAAAGGAAAGTATGAAAAATCCTTATCTAACCAGAATGTAACTGTCATCTCCCGTAACGATGGAATGCTTTCTCTTGTCGATGTTGTACACTGTGGTTATTGTGGTAGAAAGATGACAAATGGCAGTAAATACAACTATTGGACTATCAAGGATACTGGTGAACGACGTACAAGCAAAATTCCCATATACCGATGTCCAAGTGCATGGCAAGGAATTCCTCACAATAAAGCCACTCAATTTAAAGCAGATAAAATTGAACCCATCGTATATTCTTCCATTGCTGAATATATAGAGAAGCTTCAAAGCAGGGACGAGGCTTTTAATCAAATCATTATGAACAATACTATTGAAAAGAAGCAACTGGAAAGTATTTTACATTCTGAAATGGAAAAACTTGAAAAAATACAACACAATATTTCTATTATGGAAGACAAAATACCAGACGCAATCACGGGTGAGTATGCTCTTACTATCGATGAATTAAAACAACAAATTGATAGACAACATCAAAAAGAAAAGGAACAAAAGCAAATCGTATAGAAGAAAAAAGCGGAACTCAAGAATGCTACCGTGACAATCAAAGATTGGGAAGAAATAAAAAACAGCATACCCAGTTGGCACAATATGCTCCTAAACGCTGATAATGCCACAAAGCGAGTACTGATAAACAAACTAATTGAACGTATAGACGTAACCAACGAAAACATTATTATACGGTTCAAAATCAATTTAAATGGTTTTCTTCCCAAGCTCCGAATCAGTGATGGTTTCGGGGTATCGCAATCAGGGATATGATTTCACCATTACCTCCTCCACAGCATACGACCAGAAATGGGTGTACGGCAGGAACATTTATGAAAATATAGATTACCTTGTAGATACTATTTTTGCCAATTTCCTCTCACGCCCCGGGGTGCGGCAGCCTATCTTTACCTCCTACTGTGACGGCAAACGGGTAACCTGCGACGGCTTAAGCCAGTGGGGTTCCAAGTATTTAGGTGACCAAGGCTATTCCGCTATTGATATTATTCATTACTATTACGGAAATGATATGTATATCAATTCGGCGGACTTCATCTCAGGTGTGCCCTCCTCCTGGCCCGGCTATGATTTGGGAATCGGCGCGTCCGGCGAAAAGGTTCGCCAGTTGCAAAACCAGCTGAACCGCATCGCACGCAATTATCCCGCCATCCCCACTGTCACAGCAGACGGAATCTACGGGCCTGCCACCGCAGAGGCAGTGCGTACCTTCCAGGAGATTTTTGATTTGCCCCAGACAGGTGTCACAGACTACCCTACCTGGTACGCAATCTCCGACATCTATGTGGGCGTTACCAGAATAGCGGAGCCCGGCTGAATAGTGTGCGCCATAGTGCGCGGCAAAAAACCGGCACGGACATTCTCTCCGCGCCGGTTTTCCCTAGTTTTCCCTGATTCTTCCTGCTCTTTCAATAACGCCAGGCCCTTTTCAAACATTGCTCTTGTTACAGCATCCGTAAACCATCCCAAATACATGGAATAGTCCCATCCACTTGTTTGATACCGCCTGTTCACCACTTTTGCCACCGGCTCCCGATATAAATATTTCCTTGTACCACTTTTCTCCGCTACTGATTGTCCTGAATCAGGTATTCCATATATTTTCCCGGAGAGACACCGAAAGTTCCCTTAAAATTCCGCAAAAAAGAAGTGTAGTCGGAAAAGCCTGCAAACTGCCGGCACTCTGTCACATTCTTGCCGGAGCGCAGCGCCTCACATGCCTTAATCAGCCGTTTGTCAATTACAAAAGCATGGACAGTGACTCCGGTAAGCTCCTTAAACTTCCGCAGAAAATAGTATTTGCTCATATGCACCTGTTCAGCCAAATCCTCCACCGTTATCCGCTCTGTCAAATGGGCGTCAATATACGCGGATACCTGTTCTACCATGGGATGACTTACCAAATCCTCCTGTGCAAACAGGTATTCCTCTCTGGCGCACAATATATTCAAATAGACAAAAAACAGGGTCAGGCAGCCCCTGTCCAACACTTTCTTTGCCCCCATATCCGCAGATTCCTGCATCTGTGTCATAGCCAGTTTCAATAGATATCCCTGCAGCATTTCCTCGTAATAAATCGGGAAATGATAAGCACAGGATTCCTTGCCGTGAAAACAGGCTGACAAATCCATATCCGCTTCCGAGAGTGAGGACAACATCTGCGGCGTCACCCAGAGAATAATCCGTTTGGAAGAATCATGTTTCTTTTCCACATAATGATACTTGTGCATTACATTCTGGTCTATCAGAAGGAAGTCCCCCTTTTTCATATGATAGGTTCTGTCCTCTATCAACGAGGAATACTCTCCTTCCAGCACATAGATAATCTCGTAAAAATTGTGATAGTGAAAAGAGATTGCTCCCATGGGCGCACCCTGTTTCTCATACACCTCGTAATCTTCGTTTATCATGTACTGACGCTCGTCAGCAGCTTCCCGTTTTCTGATGTGTCTTTCCTCTGCCATATTGATATTCTCGTCCTTCCTCTGACCTGCTTACTTTCTACTTACTTCCTGCTTGCTTCCTGCTTGCTTCCTGCTTGCTTCCCACTTGCTTCCTGCTTGCTTCCCTGCTTGCTTCCTGCTTGCTTCCCTGCTTGCTTCCCTGTAGACATGATTCTCTCACATCTTTTCGCGCTCCCCCACCTACCTTTACAGTTTAGAGCAATTTTTGCACTATTTCAAGCAATATATGTTCTTTTCCTGCATTTTGATTTGAGATATACTACATATAAACAGGTTGGATAAATTTTCCGACCGGAGCAATAGCCGGGCAGACTGCTGTCCGAGCAAAATGACAAACGGAGGGTTATATCATGCAGATGACACTGCGCTGGTACGGCAGCAAATACGACACCGTAACCTTGAAACAGATTCGACAGATTCCCGGTGTAACCGGAGTAATTTCCACGCTCTACGGCACAAAGCCCGGCGAGGTGTGGGCGATGGAGGATATATTGGCATTAAAGAAAGAAATTGAAGATGCAGGTCTGGAACTGGCAGGCATCGAAAGCGTCAACATCCATGATGCCATCAAGGTGGGAACTCCCGACAGAGACATGTACATCGACAACTATATCACCACCCTGGAACGCCTTGGTCAGGCCGGTGTACACATGGTATGCTACAACTTCATGCCCGTATTTGACTGGACCAGAACAGAGCTTGCGAGAGTCCGTCCCGACGGTTCCACCGTGCTGGCTTACACTCAGGAAGCGGTTGACGCACTGAACCCCGAGGACATGTTTGCCTCCATCAGCGGAGACTCCAACGGAGCCATTCTTCCCGGATGGGAGCCTGAGAGAATGGCACACATCAAGGAACTCTTTGAGATGTACAAGGATGTGGATGATGAAAAGCTTTTTGCAAACCTCAAGTACTTCCTGGAGCGTATCATGCCTACCTGCGACAAATATGATATCAATATGGCAATTCACCCCGATGACCCCGCCTGGAGCGTATTCGGTCTGCCCCGTATCATCATCAACAAAGCAAATATCCTGCGCATGATGAAGATGGTGGACAACCCACACAACGGCGTTACCTTCTGCTCCGGCTCCTACGGGACCAACCTTGAGAATGATTTGCCCGATATGATTCGTTCACTGAAGGGCAGAATCCACTTTGCACATGTTCGCAACCTGAAATTCAATTCTCCCACCGACTTTGAGGAGTCTGCTCATCTTTCCAGTGACGGAACCTTTGATATGTATGAGATTATGCTGGCACTCTACGACATCGGCTTTACCGGACCCATCCGCCCCGACCACGGACGCATGATTTGGGATGAGGTGGCTATGCCCGGTTACGGTCTCTATGACAGAGCGCTGGGAGCAACTTACCTGAACGGGCTCTGGGAAGCCATTGAAAAGCAACACAAAAAGGCATAATTTTCCGCTTTGACAGAGATACTATTCTCAGTATTTTCACCGTTGCAACAAAATACTTACTTATGCCGTATATCTTCTTTGGACTGATTGTTCCGATTGGTATCTGCTGTCTTTGTCCGGCGCGGCGCAGGACAGCAAAATGATACTGCCGCGCAGAAACGAGGCAAACTATGAAATTGACAAGAGCAGGACTGGAAGCAGACCGTGCAGCCTTTGAAGCTGCGGGCTACTCTCTCCCCACCTTCGATTACGAAGCAGTAAAGAAAAACACTTATGAGAATCCCACCTGGATTCACTTCGGCGCAGGAAATATCTTCCGTGCCTTTCAGGCAAATGTGGTTCAAAATCTCTTAAACCGCGGTATCCTGGACACCGGTCTCATTGCCGCTGAGGGCTACGACTACGAGATTATCGAAAAGAGCAACCGTCCTCACGATAACCTGACCATCCTCGCCACCTTAAAGGCTGACAACACCGTGGAAAAGACTGTGGTGGGCAGTATAATGGAGTCCCTTATTTTGGACAGCAAAAATCAGGCGGAGTACTCCCGGCTGAAGGAAATCTTCGCAAAGCCTTCCCTGCAGATGGCAAGTTTTACCATTACCGAAAAAGGCTATGCCGTCACCGACGCAAAGGGCAATGTTCTCCCCGCCATCGCCGCAGACTTTGAAAAGGGGCCTGAGGCACCCGACAGCTATCTGGGCAAGGTGGTTTCCCTCCTGTATCACAGATTTGCATGCGGCAGGCTTCCCATCGCCATGGTGAGCATGGACAACTGCTCCCACAACGGTGACAAGCTCTACGCGGCAGTAAGCGCTTTTGCAAAGGCCTGGTGCGAAAATGGGCTGGCTGACAAGAACTTTCTGGACTATGTGGAGGACAGATCCAAGGTTACCTTCCCCTGGTCCATGATTGACAAGATTACACCCAGACCCGACGCAAAAGTGGAAGCAATGCTGGCTGCGGACGGAATTGAGGAGCTTGACCCTGTCATCACCTCCAAAAACACCTATATCGCGCCCTTCGTCAATGCGGAGGAATGTGAATACTTGGTTATTGAAGATGCTTTTCCCAACGGAAAGCCCGCTCTGGACAAGGGCGATATCATCTTCACGGACCGTGAGACCGTGGACAAAGTAGAAAAGATGAAAGTCTGCACCTGCTTAAATCCCCTGCACACCACTCTGGCAATCTACGGCTGCCTGTTGGGTTACACCCTGATTTCCGAGGAGATGAAAAATCCTCTGTTAAAGAAAATGGTTGAAGTTATCGGTTACTCAGAAGGTCTTCCCGTGGTAGTAAATCCCGGTATCCTTGACCCTAGGGAGTTTATCGACCAGGTGGTAAATGTCCGTATTCCTAATCCTTTTATGCCGGATACCCCTCAGAGAATTGCCACCGATACCTCACAGAAACTTGCCATCCGCTTCGGTGAGACCATCAAGGCATATCAGAAGAATCCCTCCCTGAATGTTGCGGACTTAAAGCTGATTCCTCTGGTATTTGCAGGCTGGCTGAGATATCTCATGGCTGTGGATGACAGAGGCAACACCTTCACCCCCAGTGCAGACCCACTGTTGGAAGCTGCAAGCGCTTATGTAAAGGATTATGAGTTGTCTGATGCTCCCAAGGATTTGAGCAGGCTGGACAAGCTGCTCTCCAACGAGAAGGTCTTCGGTGTTGATTTGGTTTCCATCGGTATGGCCGACACCGTAAAGAACTATTTCGCTCAGCTTTCAAGCGGCGTAGGAGCTGTTGAAGCAACATTAAAGAAGTACGTAAATTAGTTCTTCCGAAAATATGCAAAGGAACTGTTACTCTGAGATTTGCTTCATTGTAACAGTTCCTTTTCAATACATATAAAAAGTACAAAACGGACAACATCAGAGTCCTATCCCCCTGCATTTCTACCGCTTTTCTCACAGGCGAACTTTTCGCCATGTACTACCGGTGGCCGGACATGAACTTTTTGAAATCTCGGAAAACCGCATAGAAAGGAGCTTGTTGGGGCGCTGACTTAGGGTGTGTAAACGGAGTGTAAAATCAATTCTCATTCAACCCAAACTCTCTTGTATGTAGCTTCTTTTTCCACAAATTTTCAACATTAATTACTTCTTCATCCGATAAGTTCTTAGGCAAAATCTGCAATACAGAAAACTCAAATTGCCTATATCTATTCGGAAACTCCTCAAGTAGTTCTATCATCTTTCTGTTATTTCCATGACCGGTTTCAATATAGATTGTCCATCTTCCAAGTAATCCACCCTTGTTATATGCAGAACCTACATATTGTTTTCCGCTTATAATGTCAGTAATCAAATAAACTGCATACACCGAAGATAATGCCGTATGCCAGCTTTCATAAATATGTTTATTTTCCACAATTTCTTTTAATTCATCGTATGGAAGTATTAATTTCTCAAATCCCTCAAATACCTTCAACTGTTTTGCTTGAATAGCTACAATCGGCTTTTCTGTCGTCCCCTTTTGTGCCCAAGACCTTGCAGATTTCCCCCATTCAATAATCAGTTTACCTTCATAATCAGCAAGCACATCCATTTTCTCTATCATAAATATACTTGCGTTCCCTTTAAATTCCTCAATATCTGGACATCCTTCCGGCATATTCTCTTTTGTATCCGGCAACTCATTTAAAACCGTATACAATCCTTCAAAACGAGCTAAACTTCCACCATCCGAAATAAATACCATCCAATACTTGTATCCTTTGGAAAAATCTTTCTTCTGATGTTGTGTATACTCTTTTATCTTACCTATTTCAAAATACTTTTTAAATATTTTATCTGAAAGAGCATGCCTAATCAGTTTTACCTCTTTCGGGTCAAGACCTACTCTTTTGATAATATCTGTTAGAAATAATAAACTCATTGTATATCCTCCGCCACATCGCTACATACAATTAGGACATTTTCTAAGCCAAACATCACATCCATTAGCTTCATATGTGTGTCCACAATCTCGACACTTCATAGCATAAAAAATCTGTCCTTCATGGTTTCCTACTTTACCCGTAGAACCACAATTCTCTTGATTGTTCTTATTTATGTAACCTGCTACTAGTGTTTTTCCAACATGTGAAGCCTTCATTTTTGATGTACGGACAATTTTCTTCTTTTCAAATTTCGCAATTGGATTAATAGCACTAATTCTATCACAGTCTGATACATATTTATCCAGTTCTAACAACTTATTAAGCATCATGTACCGGGTATTTCGCTTTTGATAAATATATGCTGAATCCCAAGGTTGCTTGCCCGGACCGTTATATACCTCACTTATCGTTCCTGTTGTCTTATCTAATCGCAACACAATAAGATAATCCGGCTCTTCACTAATTACAACTTGACTTTGTTGCGTAATTTTTATCTGCACCTCCCGTCCATCCGGTGTAATACCATCATGTGTTGGTGCTGATGGAGGATATAGTTCAATTCCATAATAATACGAAGCCATTATTTCTCCTATGGAGCCAACTAAATGACCATCCATAGTAAATAGACGCCCTTCAAAGGTACTTTCCAACTCTCCCACTATTTTTAATAATTCTATAATTTTTTTGTATGCATCTTCAATTTGCTCTTTAGAATATTTCATCATATACTTTCTCTCTATTAAAATGGATGTATGTTATCTGTTTCTAAATACTCAAATAATTACACGTTTATTATAATATTAATTAAAACCTCGGTCAACTGACGTATTTCTAGTTTAGCAACTAGTCTCTCTTACGTCGTTAAAATTGGTTTTATCTTGATAAAGCACCTATACTGTCGTTTTCTCAACTAGTCTATGCAATGCCTTAAAAATTGTTCTATTTTCATTATTTGATTAATAGTATTCACAACACTCACTTTTCTCACTAGTCTACCTCATGTCATAGAAAACTTGACTCTTTATAAATAGTCTCAATACTTCTTCTCTTCTTCCATTTCCTCATACATTTCTAACTAGTCAAAGAAACGTCAATAAAAATATTTTTACCCTTAGCCTAAGTATTCCACAAACCGCTTTGTCCCTTTCGGTAAGTTCTTCAACTCTTTTTCTAAATCCAATACTATGTTATCGTTTCACATATGAATTGCTACCTCAGCTAATATCTTTGCTTCGCTTTTTATCGCAGATTTTATCATATAATTATCCTCGCCAAATTCTAATTCTATGGTTCTTTGGGTAATACCATGCCTGTTTTACCCCAAAAATCTCAAATTACTCTGATTCTTGGGGTAATTTTGTGCCGGATTTACCCCATAATCTCAAATTACCTTGATTCTTGGGGTATTTTGGTGCCGGATTTACCCCAAAATCTCAAACCTCCT
>JAEDMI010000098.1 GCA_016303085.1 Acetatifactor sp. | reverse complement strand
TTATAGAACCGCTTACCACATCGTAAACCATCTCTCCCATCAGTGTGGGAGTCAGCACCTGTGTTTTTTTGTTCAGGGCAAGATACTCAATGTTTACCAGCTTCTTCAGTATCTCCGCACGGGTGGCGCTGGTCCCGATACCGCTTCCCTTAATCTGAGCCCGCAGTTCTTCGTCCTCAATAAACTGTCCGGCATTTTCCATGGTCAGAATAATACTTCCGGAGGTATATCTCTTGGGAGGCGAGGTTTCCCCCTCCTTGATTTCATAAGATTCCACAGAAAGGGAATCATCCTTTTTCAGCGCCATCAGAAGCTTTGTAAAGGCTTCGTCGCATTTTACCTCCGCTTCTTCGGTGTCCTCGTTTTCTCTCTTTCCTTCCCCGTCCGGCTTTTCTGCGCTTTCCTGCTTTGCCGTACCGCCATCCTTTCCGTCGCCATCCTTTTTGAAAGTATATGCTACCTTCAGGTATCCCTCTTCAGCCAACACCTTAAAGTTCGCAAAAAATTTCTCTTCCTTAACACTTACACAAAGCGCAAACTTCTGATAGACGGCAGCCGGATAAAAAATACTCAAAAAACGGCGGACAATCAACTCGTAAACCTTGGCAGAAAGGGGAGCAAGTCCTCCCAGATTGTTCAGCCCCTGCCCTGTGGGAATCACAGCATAATGGTCTGTAATCTGTTTGTCATTGACGTATCTTGTCTTTGCAATTCCCTTATAGCTTCCGTTTTCCAGAATTTCAGCCGCAAAGGCCGCAGCCGGAGCGTAATTCCGCAGGCCACCGATATTCTTATAAATTTCCTTCGCCACAGCCGTGGAGAGTACACGTGCATCCGTTCTGGGATAAGTCACAAGCTTTTTTTCGTAAAGTTCCTGAATAATGCCCAGCGTCTGGTCGGGGCTAATTTTAAAATACTTTGAACAATCATTTTGCAGTTCAGCCAGGTTATACAAAAGTGGAGGATTCTTATTTTCTTTCTTCCGCTCAATGCTCTCCACTTTTGCATCACTCACCGGTTCTTCCGCAAGATGAGCGATAAGCTTTTCCGCACTTTCCCTCTCTTTAAAACCGTTTTCTTTATATAGTTTAGGAGACATGTAGTAGGGTGACCCTTCCACCGCTCTCCATTCGCCGGAAAAAGTTTTATCCTCCAGTTTAAAGTTTCCGAGTACCCTGTAGAAAGGTGTCTTTACAAAAGAACGAATCTCCCTCTCTCTGTTTACAATGATCCCAAGGACACAGGTCATAACCCGTCCCACGGAGATAACCGCCCTGTCCCGCTTCAGATAATCCTTTACTGTCCTGCCGTATTTCAAGGTCAGGACCCGGGAAAAATTAATGCCCATGAGATAATCTTCCTTAGCACGCAGATATGCCGCATCGCTTAAATTGTCATATTCTTTTAAATCCTTTGCCTCCCGGATGCCCCGCAGAATCTCTTCCTCCGTCTGGGAGTCAATCCAAACCCGCCTTCTCTCCTTACCCGTGACACCCGACATCTGTTCTACAAGCCTGTAAATATATTCTCCCTCACGACCGGAGTCAGTGCAGACATAGATAGTTGTGACATCCGGTCTTTTCATAAGGGAACTCACAATTCCATACTGCTTTTTAGAGCTTTCAATTACTTCGTACTTAAACTCCTCCGGCAGAAAGGGTATGGTATCAAAGCTCCAGCGCTTGTATTTCTCGTCGTACACCTCCGGATAACTCATTGTGACAAGATGTCCCACACACCAGGTGACAATGGCCTCCTGACTCTCCAGATAGCCGTCGCGGGAGGTTGTGTTAATTTTCAGTGCATTTGCAAATTCTCTTGCAACACTGGGTTTTTCCGCAATATATAAACTCTTGCCCACAGGCCTTCTATCCTTCACTTTCCTGTATACTACACAATTTTACTTTGCCCTCCCCTGCGGCCCGTACCAGCTTTTCATCAAAACCGTTCTCACTGTAAAGTCTGATATCTTCGCAGTTCAACTTCGCTTTCTTCATGGAGAACAACAGCCATTCATAATCCTCGTACTTCATGACTCTTGCATAAGCGCATGCAGCCACGCCGATTCTTCCTTGTCCGTCGGAGGCAACAATGTCGATAGTTCCAGTCTTTCCCAGCCATTCTCCTACCACCCTGTACTCCCGGCCCATCTGTTCCCTGCAGATTTTACGGTAAGCTTCCTCTACATATAAATCATAGGATGGTGCCACCTTTTTCTCATAAAACTCTTCCGGAGTAAGCTGCTGCAGCATGCTCTGATTCGGGAAAAGATATCGGAAATAAAATCTTACATAAGAATTTGCAATCCTGTAAATACCCTTCTGTGCATTGGCGCGTCCTTCCGTATCGTAAGAATATACCTTTTCCACCAAATCCAGTTCCATCAGATTTTTCAGATATACACTGATTTTGGCTCTGGAGAAGCCCGTATGTCTGTAAATGTCATTCAGCTTGTTACAGTCCCTTGCCATAGCCGTGAGAATGGTATTGTATACTCCCGGCTCCCGCAGCTCCCTCTCCAGATAAACGGACATTTCCTCGTAAAGGCGGCTCTCTGCATTAATAATATTTTTTGTAATGTTTTCCGCGGCACCTATCTTCTCGGAAAAATTCATCCAGTACCCAGGCACACCTCCCAGTACCGCATATGCTTTTACGCTGTCATCCTGAGAGTAACCTGAAAACAGGCTTCGGATATCCGAGAAAGGCAGCTCCCGAACCTTTAAAAAGCCGCTTATCATCGCGGCACGATTTCCTATTTTCCCCACCAGATGGTTTTCTACCCAGCCGGAGGCTGAAGTACACAGCACGGTCAGCACCGGTCTGCTCAACAGACGTTTTTCCATAAATTTCGTGAGTTCTTCAAAGAATGGAGACTCGCTTTTTACCATGTGATGGAATTCATCAATTACCAGTACCTGCTTTTCCGTCTCTTTTTCCGCAATCGAAACGGAAAACAACTCTTCATATCCGGGATATTTTGAAGCTTCTACTCCGTTTTCCCGCAATTCTCCTGCCCACTGGCAGCACTGTTCCCTGTCGGAGCATGCTCTGGCCAGATAATAACAGGACTTCTTTCCCCGGCAGAATTCCCGCAGCAGTCTGGTTTTCCCTACTCCCTTGCTGCCGTATACCACTACCAGCTGACTGCCCGGTCTTCGGTAGTATTGCTCTAAAAATTTCAGCTCAGAATCGCGCCCTGTAAATTCTTTCACAAGATTTCCTTTCTGCTTATAGCGAACTTGACAGCATTGCCTCAAACTCCTCAGGAGACAGAGGCTTGCTGAACAGATAACCCTGAATGACATCACAGCCTATGGCATGAAGATATTTGTATTGCTGTTCCTCCTCCACACCTTCCGCTATAGACTCAATCCCCAACGCTTTTACCATATTGATTATAGACTCGGTAATGACTCTGGTAGCTGAATCCGTCATAACAGTATCGATGAACGACTTGTCTATTTTCAGAGTGTCAATAGGAAGCTTTTTCAGATACGAAAGTGAGGAAAAACCCGTTCCGAAATCGTCCAGAGAAATTCTGATTCCGTAGTTTCTCAACACCTTCAGTTTTTCCGACACAGAGCTGAAATCGTCAATCAGTACACTCTCCGTAATCTCCAATTCAATCTCACCGGGTTTCACCTTGTATCTGTTCAATACCTCCATGACGGAATCCGCAAAATCGTCTTTTTTGTATTGCAGTGACGAGATATTGATGGACATGATAAAGGGAAAGCCGAACTGTTTGCGCCAGAGTGCATATTGTCTTACGCTTTCCTCTATCACCCATTTCCCGATTGGAATTATGGTGCCATTCTTTTCCGCAATGGGAATAAAGGTAGCCGGGCTTATCCAATGAGCATCTTCATCCTTCCACCTAATGAGTGCCTCTACTCCCCGCAGTCTTCTGTTGCCCGCATAATACTGCGGTTGGTAGCACATATAGAAATCCTTATTGTAAACTGCCTTTTTCAGCTTGTTTTCAAGCTCGATGGAATCCAGAAAATCCGACAGAACGGGAGGCTCGAAATACTGAAGCATATTTCTGCCCTGTTTCTTACACTTAAACACCACAATTTCTGCGCAGTTAATCAATTCCAAAGCCGATGTGGAGGCTTCGGGATACTCTGCCACGCCTATGCTGACCGTAATGTGAATCTCCTGTCCGCTGCTTATATGAAAGGCTTCTCTGGTTCTCTTGAGAATAGCCCTGTAAATCGTCTCCACATTCCTTGTACCGGAGGGCTCATAGATAGCCACACAGAACACATCGCTGTGAAGATGGCATGCAATCACATTATCCCCGCAAATCTCCTTCAGAAAAATTCCGAACTGCTGAACCAACTCATCTCCCACCACAATGCCGATTCCGTCATTGATTTTTCTGAATTCGTCTATGTCAATAATCATAACACTGATGACGCTTTTTTTCTCAGAAGCGGTTCTCACATATTCGCTTAAAAGGCGCACAAAATAATTCCGGTTATACAGTCCCGTTAAACCGTCATAATAAGCCATATATGTCAATTCTTCATTTTGGGATTTTGTCTTTGTGATATTGCTGATATAGATTACTTTATCCGTGGGATTTCCACTTCGGTCATAAGAAACCTGTGTCCGAAACTGAAGCCAGATTTTTCTGCCCTTCATCTGACACTCCGCCGTCGCGGTTTCTTCTCCCAGTTTTTCCAGGAAAAGAACATCTCTCAACGCAAGCACATATTGCTCCTCTACAGCATCAAGCAGCCTGGAGAAATCCTTGCTCTCACGTATTTCAAAGTCAAAGAAATCATTCCACTGCCCCAACGCGTAAATCATATTCTTCTCAAAGGAGCAGTAAAGGAATGCACCCTCGGCCGATTCGCAGACCTTAGCGTACATCCTTTCCTTCTCCGACAGTTTTTGATTCATTGCCTTCAATAAATCCAATTGATAGTGCAACTCATTCATGTAAAGTACTCTCCCCGATACACGTCTTATCGTCGATTAGTTCTTTGCGCTGATATATCCCTGTGCCTTCAAAAGCTCTGCACACAGTACCGCACCCCCTGCGGCACCTCTCACGGTATTGTGTGAAAGTCCGACAAACTTATAATCGTATACGGTATCTTCCCGCAATCTTCCCACGCTGATTCCCATTCCGTTCTCAAAGTTGACATCCAACGCAATCTGAGGTCTGTTATCCTCCTCCAGATACTGGATAAACTGCTTTGGAGCACTGGGAAGACCCAGCTTCTGAGGCTCACCGGAAAACTCGCGAAGTTTTTGGATAAGCTGTTCTTTGGTAGGCTTCTTTGCAAATTTTACAAATACTGCAGCCGTATGTCCGTTGAGTACCGGAACGCGGATACACTGACAGGTAATCACAGGGCTTGTTGCGGGAACAATCACGCCATCCTCAATCTTACCCCAGATTCGCAGCGGCTCCTTTTCACTCTTTTCCTCCTCGCCGCCGATATAAGGGATAATATTTCCCACCATCTCAGGCCAGTCCTTAAAGGTTTTTCCTGCGCCGGAAATTGCCTGATATGTGGTTGCTACAACTTCAACGGGCTCGAACTCCTTCCATGCAGTAAGCACCGGTGCATAACTCTGAATGGAACAGTTAGGCTTCACGGCAACAAAACCTCTCTTTGTTCCCAGCCGTTTTTTCTGGAAATCAATCACTTTCATGTGCTCGGGATTGATTTCCGGCACTACCATGGGAACATCAGGAGTCCAGCGGTGTGCGCTGTTGTTGGAAACCACAGGAGTTTCCGTCTTTGCGTAGTCCTCCTCAATTTTCTTGATTTCTTCCTTTGTCATGTCCACGGCACTGAATACAAAGTCCACCTGAGAAGCAACCTTCTCCACCTCATTTACGTTCATTACCACAATTTTCTTTACTGCCTCAGGCATGGGAGTATCCATCTTCCACCTGTCACCCACAGCCTCCTCATAGGTTTTTCCCGCAGAACGAGGGCTTGCCGCAATGGTAGTTACCTCAAACCAGGGATGGTTCTCCAACAGGGAAATAAATCTCTGTCCTACCATGCCGGTTCCGCCTAAAATACCGACCTTCAATTTTTCACTCATAATGTTCTCCTCTCTTCGCGCCTTGCGCTTTCCCTTATGTTCATTTTGACCGCATCAGATTACCGATTGTATCTTCTTTTAAGTATTGCTTGTGCTTCTCAATCACCTGCCTCATGGCCTCAGGACCGGGAGCTCCCACCGTCAGCCGCTTTTCCACACAGGTTTTCAGGGAAACAGCATCAAAAATATCCTCCTCAAACTTATCGCTGATACTCCTCAGTTCTTCCAGAGACAGGGCATCAATGGATGTGTTCTTTTCAATGCAGTAAAGCACCAGTCTTCCGATAATCCCGTGAGCATCCCGAAAAGGTACACCCTTTCCCACCAGATAATCCGCGGCGTCCGTAGCATTGGTAAATCCGTTCATTGCACTTGTCGCCATCCGTCCCTTTTTGAATTTCATGGTTTTTAACATACCCGTAAACAATGTCAGGCAGTCCTTCACGGTATCCATGGCATCAAAAGCCACTTCCTTGTCCTCCTGCATGTCCTTGTTGTATGCAAGGGGAAGTCCTTTCATGGTAGTAAGCAGAGACATCAATGCTCCGTAGACGCGCCCTGTCTTTCCTCTCACCAGTTCAGCAATATCGGGATTTTTCTTTTGAGGCATGATACTGCTTCCCGTGGAATAGGCATCGTCAATTTCCACAAACTGATACTCGTTGGAATTCCAGATAATGATTTCTTCGCTGAACCGGCTCAGATGCATCATGACAGTCGCCAGCGCCGACAGGAATTCAATCAGATAGTCCCTGTCTGCCACGGAATCCATACTGTTTAAGGTAGGGCCGTAAAAGCCCAGAAGTTCTGCGGAATAATCTCTGTCCAGCGGATATGTTGTTCCCGCCAGGGCTCCTGCTCCCAGGGGACAGTAGTTCATTCTCTTATAGATATCCGCCATGCGCTGTCTGTCGCGCTGAAACATTTCGAAATATGCTCCGTAGTGGTGTGACAGCGTAATGGGCTGCGCCTTCTGCAGATGGGTAAATCCCGGCATATAGGTTTCCGTATTTTCCTCCATGGTGGTTAGAATTACTTCAAGCAGTTCTTTTAATAATTCATCCGTCTCTGTCACCTGAAGTCTGGTATACAGTCGCATATCCAGTGCTACCTGATCGTTGCGGCTTCTGCCCGTGTGAAGCTTTTTCCCTGCCTCCCCGATTCTGTCGATGAGATTTGCCTCCACGAAGCTGTGAATATCCTCATATTTTTTTTCGTCAATTTCTAGCCTTCCGGACTTTACATCCTCCAGAATGCCCTTCAGTCCTTCCAGGATGGAAGTCTTTTCGGTATCGGTCAGAATTCCCTGCTTTGCAAGCATGATTACATGGGCAGTGCTTCCCTGAATATCCTGAGAAATCAACCGCTTATCAAAACCTATGGACGCATTGAAATCATATACCATTTGGTCTGTTTCCTTTGTGAAACGCCCACCCCACAGCTGTGCCATATGCAAACTCTCCATTCTTTTGTGGTTTTTCCCGATTTTAACGGAAATTAAACCTGAATTTGATATTACCATAAACTGCAAGGTTATGCAAGCCATGTAACCTCTTTTTGTCTCTGCTCATATCTTAAGATAAAACAGTAAAGGAATGGCATTCAATGCAAAATATTCTGGAGTTGAAAAATATCGGCTATTCCTACCACAGCCTCCACGGCGAAACAAAGGCACTGGAAAACATCTCCTTCGGTGTGAGAGAAGGAGAATTTGTAGCTATTGTCGGGCCCAGCGGCTGTGGTAAGTCCACTCTTCTCTCCATTATTGCCGGACTTCTCACCCCGGAACAGGGCACTATACTGGTGAACAATCCGGACGGAAGCCTGAGCTATCCCAGAGTGGGTTATATGCTACAGAGGGACCATCTTTTTGAGTGGCGCAGCGTTTACCGAAATGTCACGCTGGGTCTTGAGCTTCATCATCTTCTTACACCGGAACGCTTGAAAACTGTAGATCGGCTTCTGGTGGAATACGGTCTGGATAAATTTCGTGACAAGCGCCCCAGCGAACTGTCGGGCGGTATGAAGCAGCGGGCTGCACTGATTCGTACTCTTGCACTGGAGCCTCAACTGCTCCTTCTGGATGAGCCCTTTAGTGCACTTGATTACCAGACAAGACTTATGGTTTCCGACGATATCTGCCGCTTGATTCGTGCTGCCGGGAAAACCATGATTATTATCACCCATGATTTGTCGGAAGCTATCAGTCTTGCAGACAGAATCATTGTCCTCTCGGGTCGGCCTGCCGTGGTGAAGACGGAGATGCCGATAAAACTGACACTCACGGACGATTCTCCGCTGGCTGCCAGAAATGCGCCGGAATTTCAAAATTTATTCAACAGGCTATGGGAGGATTTGACTCATGAAGACTAAACAAAATCAGGAATTGACAAAACAGGAGGAATTCGTAAGAGAGCACAGACGGCACCATCATCAGATATCCTCCTGGCGTTTTCTTATTTTTGCACTGTTTCTGGCCCTGTGGGAGGCAAGCGCCGCCCTGGGCTGGATTGACAGTTTCTTTTTCTCCAGTCCCAGCCGTGTGGTCCTCTGCCTGGCAGAACAGTTTCGCAACAACCATATGATGACTCACATCGGAGTCACACTTTTTGAGACGCTCATCAGCTTTCTTCTGGTCATTCTTTTCAGTCTGCTGGTGGCAACCCTTTTGTGGTATTCCCAAAAACTCTCCGAAATACTGGAGCCTTATCTGGTGGTCTTAAACAGCCTGCCCAAGTCTGCACTGGCTCCTCTTTTTATTGTTTGGCTGGGCACCGGCACAACCACTATCGTAGTGGCAGGGATTTCCGTTGCCGTCTTCGGCTCCGTCATCAGTCTTTACACGGGGTTTCAGCAGGTTGATCCGGAAAAGGTCACTCTCATTTATACCTTGGGTGGCAGAAAACAGGATGCTTTTTTTAAAGTGGTACTGCCCGGCTCGCTTCCAACACTTTTGAGTACGGCAAAGGTGAATATCGGATTAGCGCTGGTGGGCGTCATTACAATGGCTTCTTATATTTATGAAGGGGATCGGACCTTTTCGCTG
>JAEDMI010000097.1 GCA_016303085.1 Acetatifactor sp. | reverse complement strand
ATCCAAGGAAACCGGATTTAGTGGCACCGGGTACGAACATCATTTCCTGCAATATCCATTATTATAAGAGGAACGGAAAAATAAGGGATGCTTATGTTGCCAAGAGCGGTACTTCCATGGCGACTCCGGTGGTATCGGGAGCAGCGGCATTGGCATTACAAAATTATCCGGGAATGACAAATGAAATGTGTAAACAGAAGCTGCAATTTTCGGCTATGGATTTAGGTATTCCCTGGAATCGTCAGGGATGGGGCATGGTAAATGTAAGGCGGCTTCTGGAGTGAGACTGAGCTTGCACTTGATGTTTTTTATACTTTTCTTGAAAAACATTGACACGTCTCGTATAATTGTATACAATCATACGAGACGTGAAAATGTATGCGAACGATATGCCGGACAGCTATCATTGTATGGGGTTGTTGATTGCCTGTCGGGCACAGACTGCCAATTCGCAGAAAGGTGTTGAAAGCTTATGAGAGATAACGAGACGTTCCAGAATCGTCCGGTCACAATGAATCAAAAGAATAATCTTCTGCAGATAGAGGAACATATGTATATATTGGATGATGTGGAAAAGCCCAATGTATTCCGAAATATGTTCCCATACTCTGAAATCCCCAAGATTCCGTTTAACGACAGGATTGTTCCTCACAATATGCCGAAGGAAATCTGGATTACGGACACGACCTTCCGTGACGGACAACAGTCACGGGCACCCTATACTACGGAACAGATTGTCACCATATATGATTTTTTACATAAGCTGGGAGGCCCTAACGGTATGATTCGTGCCAGCGAGTTCTTTCTTTACAGCAAGAAGGACAGAGATGCTGTATACAAATGTATGGAGCGGGGCTATGAGTTCCCGGAGGTTACCAGTTGGATTCGAGCCAGCAAAGAGGATTTCAAGTTAGTGAAGGAAATCGGCATGAAGGAGACGGGTATTCTGGTAAGCTGTTCCGACTACCATATTTTCCTGAAACTGAAGATGACAAGAAGACAGGCTATGGAACATTATCTCAGCGTCATCAGGGAATGCCTGGAGGAGGGAATCAGCCCCCGGTGCCATTTGGAGGATATCACCAGAGCCGACATTTATGGTTATGTGGTTCCGTTTTGCCTGGAACTGATGAAGCTGATGGATGAGTATAAAATTCCTATCAAGATAAGAGCGTGTGATACTATGGGTTACGGGGTAAACTTCCCCGGTGCCGTAATTCCCAGAAGTGTGCAGGGAATTATCTATGCCATACACACTCATGCCGGGGTGCCGCATGAACTGATAGAATGGCATGGACACAATGATTTTTACAAGGCGGTAAGCAATTCCACCACCGCATGGCTCTACGGTTGTTCAGGTGTCAACACTTCCCTGTTCGGTATCGGTGAGAGAACGGGCAATACACCGCTGGAAGCCATGGTATTTGAGTATGCCCAGTTGAAAGGCGACTTGAACGGCATGGATACCACGGTGATTACGGAGTTGGCGGAATACTATGAGAAGGAAATCGGTTACCGGATTCCGCCCAGAACTCCTTTTGTGGGTAAAAACTTTAACGTGACAAGAGCGGGAATTCATGCGGATGGACTGTTGAAGAACGAGGAAATCTATAATATTTTTGATACGGAGAAATTTCTGAAGAGGCCGGTACTCTGCGCGGTATCCAATACCTCGGGGCTGGCGGGCATCGCACACTGGATTAACACCTACTACAAACTGAAAGGGGAAGAGCAGGTGGAGAAAAATTCCGAGCTCGTGAAAGAAATCAAGAAGTGGGTAGATGAGGAATATGCGGGCGGACGTGTTACTGTCATGACCGACGAGGAAATTGTGGCATGTGTAAACCGTGTCTGTCTGGAAAAGAATATTACGTTAGGTAAATAAGGGAGAAAAAATGAGTAATTATGATGTGAAGCAGGAGGTTACGGACAAGTATTCCCTGCGGGGCCGGGTTTTCCACAAACTGAGAGACGACATCCTCAGCGGAAAGTATGAGGAGCACGAGGAACTGAAGGAGGTTGCAATCGGAGAGGAGATGGGTGTCAGCCGCACACCCGTGAGAGAGGCTTTCCGACAGCTGGAACTGGAGGGACTGATTCAGATTATTCCAAACAGAGGAGCCTATGTTACCGGCATTACCGAGAAAGATGTAAAGGATATTTATATGATGCGCTCCCAGCTGGAGGGACTTTGTGCACGTTGGGCTACAGCACATATCACGAAGGAACAGATGGATGAGATGGAAGAGAACGTTTATCTGGCAGAATTCCATGCCGGGAAGGGCCATTTGGAACAGCTGGCTGAGCTGGATAACAGATTCCACGAAATCATGTATGAGGCATGTGACAGCAAAATTCTGGAACATCAGTTGAAGGATTTGCATCAGTATGTGCTCAGAGTCAGAAAAAAGACACTTTCCAATGCAAACAGAGGACCGAAATCAAACGAAGAGCACAAAAGAATCATGGAGGCAATCAAAGCGGGAGACGGGGAACTGGCTGAGCAGCTGGCACACCAGCATATGATTAATGCCTACGAAAATATGGTTAAGAATGGTTTACATGAAGCCTATGAAAAGGAGAGAGCGTATGGACAAAATTAAAATGACCACCCCCCTTGTGGAGATGGACGGAGACGAAATGACAAGAATTCTCTGGCAGATGATTAAGGATGAACTGCTGCTTCCCTATATTGATTTGAAGACAGAGTATTATGACTTGGGGCTGGAGAATCGCAACGCCACCGATGATCAGGTGACGGTAGATTCCGCCAATGCTACATTAAAGTATGGGGTGGCCGTAAAATGTGCTACCATCACTCCTAACGGTGCAAGAATGAAGGAGTACGACCTGAAGGAAATGTGGAAGAGCCCAAATGGAACTATCCGTGCCATTCTGGACGGCACCGTATTCCGTGCTCCCATTTTGGTGAACGGAATCATTCCTTATGTGAAAAACTGGACACAGCCCATCACAATCGCCCGTCATGCATACGGTGATGTCTATAAAAATACGGAAATCAAGGTACCGGGTCCCGGAAAAGCAGAACTGGTATTTACGGCAGAGGACGGTACGGAGACAAGAGAACTGATTCACAATTTTGACGGTGCCGGAATCATTCAGGGTATTCATAATACAGAGAAGTCCATCACCAGCTTTGCAAGGGCATGCTTCAGCTATGCGGTGGATACGAAGCAGGATTTGTGGTTCTCCACCAAGGATACCATTTCCAAGAAATATGACCATACCTTTAAGGACATTTTTCAGGATATTTATGATAGGGAGTTCAAGGCGAAGTTTGAGGAACTGGGCATTGAATATTTCTATACGCTGATAGATGACGCGGTAGCAAGAGTAATCCGTTCCGAAGGAGGATTTATCTGGGCCTGCAAGAATTACGACGGAGATGTGATGTCGGATATGGTGGCAACCGCTTACGGTGATTTGTCTATGATGACTTCCGTACTGGTATCGCCAAACGGGGTCTATGAATATGAAGCGGCACACGGCACCGTGCAGCGTCATTACTATAAACACCTGAAGGGGGAGGAAACCTCGACCAACTCCATCGCTACGATTTTTGCATGGACAGGTGCACTTAGAAAGAGAGGAGAACTGGACGGCATTGCTGAACTTCAGAGTTTTGCGGATAAGCTGGAGAGAGCCTGCATTAAAACCGTTGAAAACGGTAAGATGACAAAGAGCCTTTCCCTGATTTCCACCTGTGAAAGTCCGGTGATTCTGAACAGTCTTGATTTTATTAAAGCAATAAGAGAAACATTGGATTCCTTATTGTAAGACCTGTGCTTGACATTTTTTTAACGACTTGTTATGATGAAATAAAGTAACAGGCAAGAGAGGGAGCAGGGTTTTGGAAGAGAAGGAAATTTCACAGGCCGTTATCGGGAGACTGCCCAGATATTTCAGATATCTGGGGGAATTGAAGGATGAGGGCGTTGAAAGAATATCGTCTCAGGATTTGAGCGAGCTTATGAAGGTTACCGCATCTCAAATCAGACAGGATTTCAATAATTTCGGAGGCTTTGGCCAGCAGGGTTACGGCTATAACGTTGAATATCTTTACAATGAAATCGGAAAGATATTGGGGTTGGACAAACAGCATAATTTTATTATCATCGGTGCGGGGAATCTGGGACGTGCGTTGGGTAATTACATGAATTTTGAAAGAAGAGGATTTATTTTCAAAGGAATGTTTGACCAGAATCCTGAACTTGTGGGTAAGGATGTGAGAGGTATAAAGGTCATGTCCATGGATAAGCTGGACAGGTTTGTGGCGGAGAATGATATTGATATTGCCGTACTGACAATCCCGAAAACCGGTGCCGTGGGTGTGGCTGAACAGCTGGTACAGAACGGAATTAAAGCCATCTGGAATTTTGCACATGTGGATTTGAATGTGCCGGAGGGCATTCAGGTGGAGAATGTACATCTCTCCGACAGCCTGATGAAACTTTCTTACAATATTAACCGGTATATGAAAAGTAACAGGAGATAACCCCGTCGGGAGGCTTTTATGAAAGAACAGTTTCCTGGAGCACTTCAAGGCAAAAAAATACCTATACTTACGCTGGATAACAAGTGGTATCGTCTGCTGGATGAGGAGACGAAAGCAAGGATGGCCGGGACGGAAGAAAAGCTGAATACACTGTTAAAACGGCAGGGAAAGCTGAATACGGAGACAAAGGATATCAAAAAGCTGAAAAGAAAGCTGATGAATGAGATTGTGTCTATGGCAGACGAGGCAGAACAGGGCGGAAAAGAGGATTTGTCCGGAAAGTTGGGGCAGCACAAAAAGCTGGTGGAGGAGTGCAATGATCGCCTTGCCGAATATCAGGATGAACTGCTTGAACTGCCCGGAGAAATCGAAAAGCTGAATTCGAGGCTGATGCTGGAAACCATGGAGTGCTGCTATCAGACGATGCAGGAGAATACGGAGAATATTGAGAATATAGCCAAGTGGGTGGCAGAAATTCGCGTGGAACTGAAAAAACGTCTGATAAAGAAGCAGGAATTGGAGCAGAAAAATCACGAAATCTATTCCTACATGCACGATGTGTTCGGTGCTGAAGTGGTAAATCTTTTTGATATGAAATATAATCCTGAGGAACAGCATCCCGTGATGCCAGACAAGGAGCCGGATAAAAAGCAATAGATGAATACAGGCCGATGCGGGGCTTCCGTGTCGGTCTTTTCACTTGCAGGATTGTTGTATATGGCGTACACTGAGAGTTGTGAAAAGCGGAGGTGGAAAGATGCGGTATCTGGTGACAGCAGAGGAAATGCGCAGGTATGATAAATACACCATAGAGGAAATGGGTGTTCCTTCCATGGTGCTTATGGAAAGAGCGGCACTGGCGGCTTACGACAGGATTGAAAAGTACCGTTCGGAGCATCCCGGGACTAAAATGAAGGTACTTATTATGGCAGGTACGGGAAATAACGGAGGCGACGGGCTGGCGTTGGCAAGACTTCTTTCCGAGGGCGACTATACGGTTGAGGTATGGTGTGTCGGCGAGAAGGGCAGAGCTTCTGAGGAGTGGAGCGCCCAGAGAAAAATTTTGGATCATTATCCGGTGAACTTCAGTACCAAACCCGCTGAAGTTGAATATACTATTTTAATCGATGCCCTGTTTGGCGTGGGGTTATCCCGGGAAATCGCCGGTGTTTTGGGAGATGCGGTGGATACCTTCAATGGGCTTGAGGGGTGGAAGATTGCCTTAGACCTGCCCAGCGGCATTGATTCAGACACAGGAATAATCCGGGGAAAAGCGGTAAGAGTCAATGAGACGGTGACCTTCGGATTCTGTAAGCGGGGGCTTGTTCTTTACCCGGGATGTGATTTGGCGGGGAAAATCACGACAGCGGACATAGGGATATCAAAACTGAGTTTCGGCGGGTGTGAACCCGGCATGTATTTCCTGGACGAAAAGACGGAGGAACTTCTTCCGGTCAGAAATGTATGTGGAAATAAAGGAACCTTTGGAAAAGTATTACTCATCGCCGGAAGTTTCAATATGGCCGGCGCGGCGGTGCTGGCTGCAAAGGCAGCTTACCGCATCGGGGCAGGAATGGTAAAGGTGATTACACCAAAGGAGAACAGGGTTATCCTGCAGCAGACAGTGCCGGAAGCCCTCCTGGGCGGGCCGGATGACTTGGAAGAGAGCCTGAATTGGGCGGATGTCATTGCAATAGGACCCGGGCTGGGAAAAGGACCCCATACGGAGAATTTGCTGGAAAAGGTATTAAAAAACAGCAAATTACCTCTACTCATTGACGCGGACGGACTGAATTTACTTGCAGAGAATCCCGGGCTGCGGAAACTTGCGGCATACGAAGGCAGCCGGGGGAGAAGCATGGTGCTGACGCCTCATGTGGGCGAATTGGCCAGACTTTTACAAAAGAAGATTTCAGAGGTGAAGGAAAATCTTTCGGACTGCGGCAGTGAACTGGCCATGGAGCTTCAGGCTGTGGTGGCGGCAAAGGATGCCAGAACCTTTATCTGCGGAGCGGGAAAGCCTGTATGCGTCAACTTAAGCGGCAACAGCGGGCTTGCCACGGCGGGCAGCGGCGATGTGCTGGCCGGCATGATTGCGGGGTTGATAGCTCAGGGTATGGAGGCTTACCGGGCTGCCTGCGTGGGAACCTGCATCCATGGCAGAGCGGGAGACAGAGTGTCAGCTAAAATCGGTGAGCACGCATGTATGGCGGGAGATTTGGTATGCACTTGGGGAGAAAATTGAGTTTATGGGAGAGAACTACGGCACGGCAGCGGAAAGGCATGGTTGTAAGATGAGAGAATTGAATGATATACCGGAATGTTGCAACAGAGGTTACGCTGAGGTAAAGCTGGATGCTATTGTGCGCAACATGTGTAATATGAAAGCAAATATTGCGCCCAATACAAAAATGGTGGGCGTGATTAAGACGGACGGCTACGGACACGGCAGTGTGCCCATTGCTAAAGTGCTTGAAAAGCTGGATTTTATGTGGGGATTTGCGGTGGCTACGGCTGAGGAGGCACATGACCTGCGGGAAGCAGGAATCAGGATGCCCATATTGATTTTAGGTTATACCTTTCCCTATTGTTATGAACAGCTGGCCCGGGAGGAGGTGCGTCCCGCCGTATTCCGGGAAGATATGCTGGAACAGCTTCAGGCAGCGGCCCAAAAGGCTGGCAGGTCGTTGAAGATACATATTAAGGTAGATACGGGAATGAGCCGTATCGGTATTACTCCGGATGAAAAGGGACTGCGATTTATAGAAAATGCAGCCGGGAGGGAAGGTCTGGAGATAGAGGGGATTTTTACTCATTTTGCAAGAGCGGACGAGACGGATAAGAGCAATGCGGAAGAGCAGCTTGAAAGATTTCGAAATTTTGCGGAGAAAGCAGAGGAGAGGCTGGGCAGAAAGATTCCGCTGAAACATTGTTCCAACAGCGCAGGCATTCTGGAAATGCCGGAGGCAAATATGGATCTTGTCAGGGCGGGCATTACTCTGTATGGGCTGATGCCCTCCGATGAGGTGAATAAAAATGCGGTGGAACTTTCACCTGCGTTGTCTCTCTACAGTCGTATTGTCTATATAAAGACCATACATGCAGGACAGTCAGTGAGCTACGGAGGCACCTTTACAGCTGTAGAAGATATGCGGATTGCCACAATTCCCATAGGGTACGGTGACGGATATCCCAGAAGCCTTTCGGGGAAAGGGTATGTCCTGATTGACGGGAGGCGTGCGCCTATTCTCGGCAGAGTCTGTATGGATCAGTTTATGGTGGATGTGTCGGAAATCCCGGAGGCGGAGGAAAATGACAGGGTAGTTCTTCTGGGTACTGACGGTGAAGAATGTATCAGCGCGGAAGAGATGGGAGCACTGTCGGGAAGATTTAACTATGAGCTGGTCTGCGATTTGGGAAAAAGAATTCCAAGAGTATATACATGGGACGGTAAAGTTGTTGGTTGCAGTGAATAGAAGAAAAGAAAGGGGTAATACTTTTTCCAGAACATAACGAAATATCTGGAGGGAAAATGAGACGAGGAGATGTATATTACGCAGATTTGAGGCCGGTTATCGGCTCGGAGCAGGGAGGCATCAGACCGGTACTGATTGTTCAGAACGATGTGGGGAACAGGCATAGTCCGACAGTTATCTGCGCTGCAATCACCTCTAAGATGAACAAGGCGAAGCTGCCCACCCATATCGAACTGAATGCCGCAATGTACGATATGGATAAGGATTCCGTAGTACTTCTGGAACAACTGCGAACCATAGACAAAAAGCGGCTGAAGGATAAGGTCTGTCATTTGGACGGTGATATTATGAGAAAGGTAAACCGTGCGCTGATGATTAGTCTGGAATTGGATACATAGAATTCGTCAGAGTTCGGTACAGTTCTTGACGAACAGTGTATGAAATGATATATTAAAGGATAATACCGCGATTCGCTATTGTCGAAGCGGCAAGAATTTGATTTGGAGGAATAAATTTTACTATGGATGACAGTGGGCCTACTGCCAGTATTATTTTCTTTATTGTACTTTTATTGATTGATATGTTTTTCTACGGATTCGGAGCGGCAATCAGTTCCCTGAATGAGAAGGAAGTGGAGAGGAGGGCCGATGAGGAGAAGGACAAGAAGTCCGTTAAGCTAAAGAAAATAATCGACAATCCTACAGAATATGTAAATACGGTGCAATTGATTACCACACTGATTAATGTGATTATAGGTGCCGTACACCTCGGTATATTGCTTCGCTCCATGGTGAGCGGTCTGAAATTTTTGACTGAAAACCAGCTGAAGCTGAATGTAATTCCGGCTGAAGCGGTTCTTGCGGTTGCATCCGTGCTTTCCACTCTGGTACTTTTATACATAACGTTGACATTGGGAGTCCTGTTGCCCAAGAAAATCGCGGTCAGGGTTCCTGAGAAGTGGGCGTACTTCTGTATCACTCCGGTGTACTTTGTGACAAAGCTGCTGTATCCCTTCACGGGACTGGTAACGGCAACCACCAACGGAATCCTCAGAGTTTTCGGCGTAAACGGCAAAGAGGATGAAATTGATGTGACAGAAGAGGAAATCATAAGCATGGTAAATGAGGGGCATGAGCAGGGGTTGATACAAGCCAGCGAAGCAGAGATGATTTCCAATATTTTTGAGTTTGGAGACAAGGAAGCGCAGGACATCATGACTCACCGCAACAATATTGTGGCAATCAATGCGGAAACATCCTTAAAAGATGCCA
>JAEDMI010000096.1 GCA_016303085.1 Acetatifactor sp. | reverse complement strand
AGGCAACGGACTCTGACTCCGTCATTTCAAGGTTCGAATCCTTGTAGCCCTGCTTCCAAAAATCTCATGAGCCGATACTCATGAGGTTTTTTTTCTTTATTCCGATAGCAATCTGTGCTAAACTGATAACATTACAAAAACATTGCAAAGGATAATCAAATGGAAGAATTAATTACGGCAAAAAAACAATTTTCAAAGCTCGGATGGTTTTATGTGGCGGCGACTTTTACTATTTTGGCGGTACAGCTGGTGATGTCTTTTTTGATAAGCCTGTTTTGCCCGCAGGTGTTGTCAAATATGAATCTGAATATACTGTTGGGTATGATACCCATGTACCTGGCGGGGTTCCCGCTGTTGGCTCTTTTGCTGAAAAAGAATGTGCCGGCGCAGAAGCCCGAAAGACATAAGATGACAGCGGGACAGTATGTCCTTTCGGTGATTATCTGTTTTGGGCTGGCATATGCAGCAAATATCGTGGGAAATATTGTCACCACCGTAATCGGTATCATGAGAGGTAAGCCGGTGGAAAATGAAATTCTTTCCATCATGGATTCTCTGAATCCTGCGGTTGTTTTTGTTTATATGGTAATATGTGCGCCCATTGTGGAAGAGTATATTTTCAGAAAGCTGATTGTGGACAGGGCTGTGCGTTACGGGCAGGCTGTCGCTGTGGTGGTTTCCGGGCTGATGTTCGGATTGTTTCACGGCAACCTGAATCAGTTTGCTTATGCCACGGTAATCGGAATGTTTTTGGCTTTTCTGTACGTTAAGACCGGAAATCTGAGAATTACGATTTCTCTGCATATGCTGTTCAATTTTGTCGGAGGTTTCCTGAGCAGTCTTCTGATTAAAGCAATTGACCTGGAGGGGTATATGGATGCGGCATCTTCGGGAGATATGCAGGTTGTGATGAGACAGATAATGGAAAATCTCGGGGGCTGGATTCTGTATGGACTTTTCGGGATGTTTGTCATTGGGATGATGATAGCAGGTATTGTACTATTTATTGTATTTGCGGCAAAAAGGCGGTTTACCTTTGCCGGGGGCGAGACTATTATTCCCCGGGAACTGAAATTCAGTATTGCATTCGGTAATTTGGGAATGATGGCTTTTATTGTCATCTGGATTGTAAGAATTGTGGTTCAGTTGCTTGCCTGACAGGAAGGGAGAAGCGTATGTATACATTTGACAGCAGAATCAGGTATAGTGAGGTGGATAGTGAAGGAAGGCTGACTATGTCATCGCTGATCAATTATTTCCAGGACTGTTCCACATTTCATTCGGAAGATTTGGGTCTGGGAGTAGAATATCTGAAGGGGCAGCATCTGGTTTGGGTGCTATGTTATTGGCAGATTACCGTAAGCCGCTATCCCAAGCTGGGGGAGAGGGTGACAGTGGGAACCTTTCCTTATGATATGAAGGGCTTCCTCGGCTACAGAAACTTTGTTATGCTGGATGAAGAGGGAGAGTATCTGGCAAAGGCAAATTCGTTATGGAGCCTTTTGAACACGGATACCGGGAAACCGGTTGCCGTACCGGAAAATATGATTGAAAAATATGTGTTATCGCCAAAGCTGGATATGGATTATTCATCAAGAAAGATAGGGATTACCGGGGAATGTGTCCCCAAAGAACCATTGGTGGTGAAGCAGCATCATCTGGACACGAACCATCATGTGAATAATCAACAGTTTATCGACATGACGATGGATTTTCTGCCGGAGAATTTCTGTGTCGGACAGGTGCGTGCGGAATACAGGAAACAGGCATTTCTGGATGATATACTGATACCCGGCGTGATAAATGACGGGGACAGGGTTATCGTTATGTTGGAAGATGAAAATGGGATGCCCTATATGATTGCGGAATTCAGGGAGAAGGAGACGGCATGATTCATTTAGGTGAAAAGCAGGAGCTTGTAATTGTAAAAAAAGTAGAATTTGGTGTTTATCTCGCCGTGAGCTTTGAGGATGCGGCGGAGCATGTATTGCTTCCCGTGAAGCAGGTGCCGGATAATAAAAATGTCGGAGATAAGTTAGAGGTATTTATTTACCGGGATTCTAAGGATAGAATGATTGCCACCACTCATGAACCAAAGCTCTGCATGGGGCAGGTGGCGGAATTGAAGGTGGCGCAGGTGGGCAAATTCGGTGCTTTTTTGGACTGGGGGCTGGAGAAGGACCTGCTCTTACCCTTCAAGGAGCAGCGTGGAAAGGTAAAGCAGGGGGACATGGTGCTGGTATCTCTCTATATCGATAAGAGCAACCGTCTCTGTGCCACAATGAACGTGTATGAGAATCTTCGCACGGACAGTCCCTATAAGGCGGAGGACAGGGTTCATGGAAGAGTTTATGAACTCAGTGATAATTTCGGAGCTTTCGTGGCGGTGGATAATCGGTATTCCGGCTTGATTTCAAAAAAGGAGCTTTACGGAGACATAGAGCCGGGAACCGATGTGGAGGCCCGTGTCCTTCGGGTACGGGAGGACGGCAAGCTGGATTTGAGCATCCGGGAAAAGGCATATTTGCAGATGGATGCGGATGTGGAGAAGGTGCTTGCTCTGCTGGACAGCTACGAGGGGGCACTTCCTTTTAACGACAAGGTGTCTCCTGAGGTCATCAAGCATGAGACGGGAATGAGCAAGAATGAGTTCAAGCGTGCTGTAGGCAGACTATTGAAACAGGGCAAGATTGAAATCGGGGAGAAAACCATTCGACACTTGGATTATTAAGCCGGTTTGTAAACACCCGCAGATATTGAGATTTAGATGGAACGGGGTTTCTTAAGATTTTAGAAAATGAGATATAAAGATAGAAAAACGGCGGAAGATATGCTAAAATGAAAACAGGAAAGGGGGCATATAGATGGATATTGCAGGTGTATCAATGGAACTGTCCAACATTTCCACACAGTCTCGGGTCGGAACAGCGGTGCTCAGCAAGGCAATGGATGTCAACGAAGAGTTGGGAGCAGGTCTTGTTCAGATGATTGATGCTGCGGCGATGGAACAGAGTGTGAACCCCGGCGTCGGTGCAAATTTTGACATACGTGTATAGTTCTGAAAAGAGATTGGAAGGCTGCCTGACTCTTATCCGTCAGGCAGCTTTTTTGTGAATTTATATAAAAACCTATTGCTTTTTGTGTGATACTTTTGTAAAATTTTTAGTATAGTTGTTTCAGAAACGAGGGGCTCTTAAACAAAGGAAGCGGGGGTTTATATGATTTCAAATCAGATATTACAAAATACAATTGACGGGATGAAGAGCATTGCGAGAGTTGAACTTTGCGTCATGGATGTGGACGGCAAGGAGGTTGCTTCCACAACGGACATGGGGAGCAGTTCTAAGGCGGCGGTGGAATTTGCGGCTTCTCCTGCTGACTCTCAGGAGATACAGGGCTATCAGTACTTCAAAATATTTGATGAACAGCAGTTGGAATATGTACTGATGGTGGGAGGTACCGGTGAAGATGTTTACACCATCGGCAAAATGGCGGCTTTTCAGATACAGAATCTCCTTGTGGCTTACAAGGAGCGCTTTGATAAGGATAACTTCATCAAGAATTTATTGTTGGATAATCTGCTTCTGGTGGATATCTACAGCCGCTCGAAGAAACTGCATATCCAGACGGATGTGCCCAGGGTGGTCATGATTGTGGAATCCGGAAACGGAAGAGACAACAACGCACTGGAACTGGCCAGAGCTCATCTGGGCAGCAACAGTAAGGATTTTGTCACGGCGGTGGACGAGAACAACGTTATTGTGGTCAAGGAACTGTCTGACGGCGATGCGGGAAAAGAAATCGATAAATCCGCAAAGTCTCTGGAAACCTATCTTCAGAAGGAAGGCATCAGGGATATCCGCATTGCATACGGCACCGTAATACAGGAAATCAAAGAAGTCAGCCGTTCCTACAAAGAGGCAAAGATGGCACTGGACGTTGGAAAAATCTTTTTTGACGAAAGAGAGATTATTGCGTACAGTGAGCTGGGAATCGGTCGTCTGATTTATCAGCTTCCCATTCCGCTCTGCAAGATGTTTATCCGGGAAATCTTTGGCGGCAAGAGTCCGGATGAATTTGACGAGGAGACTCTGGCGACGATTTATAAGTTCTTCGAGAACAGCCTGAATGTATCCGAGACATCAAGACAACTGTTTATACATAGGAATACGCTGGTATATCGCCTGGATAAGCTTCAAAAGAGCACCGGACTGGATTTGCGCGTGTTCGAAGATGCGATTACCTTTAAAATCGCGCTGATGGTAGTAAAATATATGAAGTACATGGAGAATGCAGATTTTTAGTAACTGTTACGATTTTTAGAGGAGATGTTATGGCAAACAGAGAACTGCAGAGAAGAAAGCGGGAGCAGCTGATAGAAGAAAAGGGAATCATCTTTCTTGACAATGTCAGAAAGGTTTACTCTACCGGCTCGCCCGCATTGAACGGTATCACTCTGAGCATTGGCAGAGGTGAATTTGTATTTATTGTCGGAGACAGCGGCTCCGGAAAGTCCACATTGATTAAACTTCTGCTGCGGGAGCTGACTGCAACCAGCGGCAGTGTTTATGTTATGGGGAACGATTTGGCAAAGCTGAAGCACAGACAGGTTCCCAAATTCAGACGTAATCTGGGAGTGGTGTTTCAGGACTTCCGGCTGCTGAATGACAGAAATGTTTATGAAAATGTGGCTTTTGCCCAGAGAATCGTAGAGACACCTCCCAATGAAATCAGAAGAAATGTGCCCGCGATTCTTGCAACTGTAGGCTTGGCGGGAAAGTATAAGGCTAAGACCAGACAGTTGTCCGGCGGTGAACAGCAGAGGGTTGCGCTGGCAAGGGCTTTGATTAACAAGCCGTCCATTCTGCTGGCAGATGAACCTACGGGAAACTTAGACCCCAAAAACTCCTGGGAAATCATGAAACTTTTGGAGGAAATCAATGAGAGCGGCACAACCGTGGTGGTGGTAACTCACAACAGGGAGATTGTCAATGCCATGCATAAGCGTGTCGTTACCATGAAGAAAGGTGTCATTGTCAGCGACGAGGAGGGAGGCGAATACATCGATGAAGATTAGCACATTGCTTTATACGATTAAACAGGGATTCGCCAACATTTTCCGGAACAAATGGTATTCTTTGGCTTCCGTGGCAACCATTTCGGCGTGTCTGTTCCTGTTTGGGCTGTTCTACGCTATTGTTGCAAATTTTCAGAGCATCGTGATGAAGGCGGAGGAAGGCGTGTCTGTCACCGTGTTTTTCCACAATGAGTACGACAAATGCGAGACACACACGGAGAATCAGATTCCAACGGATACCAGAATCGAAGAAATCGGGCAGATGATCAGCGCGAGAGTAGAGGTTTCCGATGTAATATACATTTCGGATGATGAAGCCTGGGCAAATTTTGCATCGGATTATTATGGGGAGAATTATGCGGAAGGCTTTCCCGAGAACCCGTTAGCCGGAGAATACAGCTATGAAGTGTATCTCAGCGATGTTTCCATGCAGGATGCTTTGGTTAACTGGCTGTTGTCCATACCGGAGGTTCGGAAGGTGAATTTCTCGGAGGTGACAGCTGATACGTTGAGCGGCGTCAACCTGCTGATAGCTTATGTCTCTCTGGGTATCATTGTAATACTGCTGGCGGTCAGCATTTTCCTAATCAGCAATACGGTTGCCATCGGCATTTCAGTGCGCTCGGCAGAAATCAATATCATGAAGTATATCGGAGCTACAGACTTTTTCGTCAGGGCACCTTTTGTGCTGGAGGGTATTCTGATAGGACTTCTCGGTGCGGCGATTCCTCTGGGATTGATTTACAGTCTATACAACTATGCACTGAGTTATATTGTTGAGAGATTTGAAATATTGAGTAACTTTCTGAATTTCCTGACGGTAGACCAGGTGTTTGGCGTTCTGGCTCCTGTGTCGCTGGCAATGGGAATGGGAATCGGCTTCCTTGGAAGTATTTCTACGGTCAGAAAGCATTTGCATGTATAAAAGCGGGAGAATATGAAGAAAAGGAAAATAATTGTTTGCTGTGTGATATGTGCGGCACTTTACATCATGTCCTCTTCCGGTATGTTCAGACAGAATGTATCGGCGGTGACCATGTCTTCCATAACATCGGAAAGCATCAGAGAAAAAGAGGAGCAGATTAAGCAGGCACAGGGCGAAAAAGAGGCGCTTCAAAACGGACTGAGCAATCTGCAGAATATCAAGAGAGAACTGGAGACGCAGCGCACCAACCTGAAGAATTATGTGGCCCAGTTGGACAGCAATCTGGTGCAGATTGAACAGAATATTGCGGAATTGAAACTGAAAATCTCGGCGAAGGAAGAGGAAATTACCATTGCGGAGGAGCAGTTGGCGGAGGCTCTGAAAAGGGAAGAAGACCAGAGAGAAGCCATGATCCAGCGCATAAGAATGGTGTATGAGACCGGAGACCCGCAGATGATGGAGATGCTGTTAAAATCATCCAGCTTCGGTGACTTTTTGAACAAGGCTGATTACGTGGAGCGGGTGATTTCTTATGACCAAAAGATGTGGCAGGACTACAAGACGGTTCGTGAGTATGTGGAGCTCTGCAAGCAGGAGTTGGAGTTGGAGAAAGAAATCCTGGATGAAGCAAAAGCGGGTGTGGAGGAGGAACAAAGAAACCTGGAAGCTCTGATAGAGCAGAAAAACAGGGATATTGTAAGCTACGAGACAGATATCAGCAACAAGGAACAGGCAATTAAGGAATATAAGGAAGAGATTCAGGCTCAGGAGGAGGAAATTGCGAGTCTGGAGGCACAGATTGCAGAAGACAAGAAAAAAATCCTTGCCAGCAGCGGCGTGGTGCTGACCTATGACGGTGGGGCCTTTAAATTTCCTCTTGCCACATACACAAGAGTGTCGGATGACTACGGGATGCGTATACATCCTACACTGAAAGTAGAACGGTTTCACAACGGAGTGGACTTTGCCGCGCCTAAGGGGACTGCGATTTATGCGGCATATGACGGGATTGTGGTTGCAGCTACCTACAGTGCCACGATGGGCAATTATGTAATGATAGATCATGGAGACGGGTTGTATACAATTTATATGCACGCATCTCAACTTTATGTACAGAAGGATGATATTGTGGTGAGAGGGGAGACTATTGCAGCGGTGGGCAGTACCGGGCGTTCAACGGGAAACCATCTCCATTTCAGCGTGCGACTGAACGGAGCATACACCTCGCCTTGGAATTATATCAGTAAGTAAAGAAGTTGGTGTCTGCGCTCCAAGGAATGTGGGTACCGGAAAGGTGTGGTTATCAAGATGGATGAAAATGAAAATTACTTTGACAATATAAATAAAGGTAATATAACGCCTGAGCGGCTTCCCGGGAATGAAAAGGGCAGCGGGAAGGGAATTTTCCTGATTGGAATGACAGTAGGCATTGCCGCTGCGCTTTTGGTGGTGGCAGTCTGCTGGCTGGGCATCAGTATTCAAAACTCCGTTGAAGAAAGAGAGAATATCTCTGCGGGAGTAGAGCTGAAGGAAGGATCTGCCGTGGATTCGGATATGGTGGAGAAGCTTCAGATTCTGGAGGAGATGGTAAACAAATACTATTATCTCGGTGAAGTGACTGATGAGGAATTGAAGGACGGTGTCTATAAGGGGTTGCTCAGTGCATTAAATGACCCCTATTCCGAGTATTACACTGCAGAGGAACTTGCAAGTATGATGGAGCAGTCCGAGGGTATTTATTACGGAATCGGAGCCTATGTGAGTCTGGATACTGCCACAAGTCTACCCAAAATCAGCGGTGTTATTGAAGGTTCTCCTGCTGAGGAAGCCGAGCTTCGAGCAAATGACCTGATTTATGAGGTGGACGGTACTTCCACCTATGGCTTGAGTCTGACGGAAGCGGTTGCGATGATAAAGGGACCGGAAGGAACAGAAGTAAACCTGACACTTATCAGAGAAGGTGAGAGCGATTATCTGGAACTTACTCTGACCAGACGGAGAGTGGAATCTCCTACGGTGGAATTTGTCATGGAAGAAGACGATATGGCTTATATCCAGATTGTGGAGTTTGATGATGTGACAGTGGATCAGTTTGCGGAGGCACTGGCTATGGCACGAGGCTCCGGAGCAAAGGGTATTATTCTCGATTTGAGAGGCAACCCCGGAGGAAACTTGTCTGCGGTTGTGGATATGTGCCGCATGATTCTGCCCGAGGGATTGATTGTCTATACGGAAGACAAAAACGGTAAAAGAGATGAGTATAAATGCGACGGAAGCAGAGAAATGGAGCTTCCTCTGGTGGTTCTTGTGGATATGAACTCTGCAAGCGCCGCCGAGATTATGGCCGGTGCAATTAAGGATTACGGTATCGGAACATTGGTGGGCACCACTACCTTCGGAAAAGGAATTGTACAGCAGATTATGCCCTTCAGGGATGGTTCTGCCGTGAAGATTACCATTAGCGCTTATTACACACCCGGCGGCAAAAACATCCATGGCATCGGTATTGAGCCGGATGTGGTATGTGAGTTTGACGGCGAGGCATACTATGCAAGTGAAGACCACCCGGACAATCAGTTGGAGAAGGCAAAGGAAGTGTTGAGAGAAAAAATGAAGTAACATGGAAATCCATTCTATAAAACAACAGCAAATCAGAACAAATGTTTGCAAAGCGTATAAAGGTGTGGTAAGATACCTTTGTACGTTTTTTGTTTTTGAAAGAACTGATTCATAAAGGAGGCTTTCATGGATCATTTTATATTACACTCCGAATATCAACCCACCGGAGATCAGCCTCAGGCGATAAAGGAACTGGTGGATGGATTTAAGCAGGGCAATCAGTTTCAGACATTGTTGGGAGTTACCGGCTCCGGTAAGACCTTTACTATGGCAAATGTGATTCAGGCATTGAACAAGCCGACCTTAATTATTGCCCACAATAAGACTCTTGCAGGCCAGCTCTACGGCGAGTTCAAGGAATTTTTCCCGGAAAATGCAGTGGAGTACTTTGTGTCCTACTATGATTATTATCAGCCTGAGGCCTATGTACCTTCTTCGGATACCTATATTGCCAAGGATTCCGCAATCAATGATGAGATAGATAAGCTACGGCTTTCTGCCACAGCATCCCTGACGGAACGGAAGGATGTTATTGTGGTGGCCAGTGTATCCTGTATCTATGGTCTGGGAAGTCCCGACGAGTATCAGGACATGATTGTGTCCCTGCGGCCCGGCATGGTAAAGGACAGGGATCAGGTGCTGCGGGAACTGGTTGACATTCAATATACCAGAAATGAGGTGGATATGCAGCGGGGCTGCTTTCGGGTACATGGGGATGTTATTGAGGTCTATCCGGCTCAGGGCGGAGATTATTTGATCCGCATTGAGTTTTTTGGC
>JAEDMI010000095.1 GCA_016303085.1 Acetatifactor sp. | reverse complement strand
CCCCCGCCTGGTGGCCGGAAAGCCTGAATCAGTATGGGTTGCTGAAGACTCTGATTATCAATGAAGAGGGAACCTTCATGGACGGCGGACAGAAGCTCTCCGCCGTCACCATAGACAAGCTGAACATTGATTACAACAGTCTGCTTACCCTCCGTATCGAGGTGCCGGAGGACACCGCAAACTGCGGCGGCTGTACCTTATTCGGAGAGCAGTTCGGCGACTACAATCAGGCTATCCGGGTCAAGGCATTTTATGAGTAGGAGGCACCATATTTACAACTTTCGTAGCCACCTTCTCTCCGAACACGGCATCGTGCTCCACCAGGAGCATGGTAGGCTGATATTTTAAAATCAGGCTTTCCAACTGCATTCTGGAAAAAATGTCGATAAAGTTCAGTGGTTCATCCCAGATGTAAAGGTGCGCCGGTGTCAGCAGGCTTGCTGCCAACAGCACCTTTTTCTTCTGCCCCTCCGAATACTCCTCCATGTTCTTTTCAAACTGCACCCTCTCAAAATCCAGCTGTCGCAGCAGGGCTTTGAGCAGGCTCTCCTCAAGTCCTCTCTCTTCAGCAAAATGGGAGAGGCTGCCTCTCAGGAACGACGTGTCCTGATTCACATAGGATATTATTAAGCCCTTTGACACCTCCAGTATGCCGGAGAAAACCCTTCCGGCCTCTCTTCCGTTTCCCGATTCTGCCGCCTCCAGCACCGCCTTAATAAAACTGGACTTACCGCAGCCATTGGCACCTTTCAACAAGATGCGCTCTCCTCTGCGCAGCTCAAACCGAAAGTTTTGAAGCACCATATGCGGCCTTCCCTCCGTATCTCCCTGCCCCACATTTCCCGGCAGATATCCAAGGCCGAAATCCCGGGTCAGCACATATACCTCCTTGTGGAAGTCCAGTGGCATCAGTTTCAAATCCACCGGGCTTTCGATATCCTTCAACAGTCCTTCCTTCTCCGCAATCTCATCTTCAATGCGGCGCTCTGTATTTTTTACACGGCTCTGAAGTTTCTTGGTCTTTGAACCGATGTAGGCTCTGGTATCCAGAAATCTGTCATGCTCCTTTATTGGGTCAAAACCTATCTTCGTCCTCTCGTTCTTTTCCGCCCAGCGGGCTGTCCTGTCCGCAGCCTCCTTCAGCTTTCCGATTTCCCGCAGGTGTTTCTCATTCTCTGCCCGGTTAAAGCTGTCCATCCGCTCCTTGTTTTCCCACCAGCTGCTGAAATTTCCCTTCTCCACCCGGATGGAGTTGCGGTTCAGTACCAACACATGGTCAATGCAGGCGTCCAGCAGTTCTCTGTCATGAGAGACAAGAATAAATCCCTTCTTGCTCTTTAAATAATCCCGCACTACCTGTCTCGCTTCCGCGTCCAGATGATTTGTGGGTTCATCGATTAACAGGAAAAAATTTTCCCGGGAAAACAGCAGCGCCAGCATGGCCTTGGTGCGCTCTCCGTGGCTCAGAGTGCCGAAGGGCCGAAACAGACATTCCGGCTCCAGCACCAGCTGCTCCAGCTCACAGAGCACTCTCCACAGTTCAAAATCCGGCTTCAACTGTTCAAAAAGCTCCGCCGCCGGCAGCTGCTCCTGCTCTTCGGTCACCGTGTATGGGAAATAATCAAAGACAGCGGAAGTACTGATGCTTCCCTGATATTCATATTTCCCCTGCAAAAGCCGCAGAAAAGTAGTCTTTCCCTTTCCGTTTCTTCCGATAAACCCCAGTCTCCAGTCAGTATCAATCTGAAATGATACATTTTCAAAAATATTATCGTAGCTGCCTTCATAGCAGAAGGTCAAATTGGATGCAGTAATTTGTGCCATAAAATTCCTCCTTGTCTATAACGCAAGACGGTATCCTGCTGCCACGCAAAAGGGATACCGTCTCATAAACCGTTCTTTGGAATTTTTTTGCACAAAGAAAGAGCGGATACGCGAAAGTAATCCACTTTTGGCAACATGAAAAACAGTATAGCAGGGCTATACCGGAAAGTTCCCGCCTTCAACCGTCAAAGCAGTTTCATGTTCTCAAAAGTTGATTAATTCCGCATCTTTCCACCCCTTCCGTTTTTTACTGCCTATACTTTATCACATCATTTCCTGTTTGGCTACTACTTTTTTAGGAAATCAGGGATTGTATATTTCAGGAGAACAACAGGGAAAATATTTACTCCGGACTGTTCGTTTGATATAATATTTATATCGATTGTAATCTTACAGAGGTGAAATCTATGAAAATAAAGGACGCTGTTTCCGGCATATCAAAGGAACACACCGAGGATACGCTGATTCCCCTGTACACTCCCTGGGGAGAGGAAATCAAAAGGACTGACACCGAGCGCGTATGGCAGGAATATCCAAGGCCCCAGCTTGAGCGGGATAATTACAAAATTCTCAACGGAAAATGGAGCTATTGGATTGTTCCCATTGATGATTCCACCGTTATGCCTCAAAAGAGCGACATTCTGGTACCCTTTTCTCCGGAATCCCTTCTTTCGGGTGTCCAAAGGCAGTTACAGCCGGACGAATACCTCTGGTATGAGAGAAGAATCAGCTTTTCTGCGGACGAACTGTCTGAAAAGAAAAGGGGGATGCACTGCATTCTGCATTTTGACGCAGTAGACCAACAGGCAGCTGTATACTGCAACGGGCATGAGGTTGTAACTCATACCGGCGGATATCTGCCTTTCAGTGCAGATATTACGGATTATGTATCCGAGGACGCATTACTGTTGCAGGTCCGCGTCCGCGACGAGAGCGACACCTCCTGGTATACCAGAGGAAAACAGACCCTGAAACGTGGCGGCATGTTTTACACCGCTCAGAGCGGCATCTGGCAGAGCGTCTGGTATGAGTGGGTTCCTGCCAACTATATCGAGCACATGAAAATCACCCCCGATTTGGACAGTCACAGCGTCACCATCGAACTGCAATCTCCCCGGGAATTTGCTTCCGTATCCTGTACTGTGTATAGAGCTACCGATTACCTGGCTGCTTTGGCCGCGGATAACAGAGCATCCGCTCCCGAATCGTCAGATGCCCGGACAACCGGCAGACCCCCTGCCGCCCGTCCCATTCCCGGCGAACGCACCATAGCGCTGATTGGCGTATCCGTCAGGAGGGAATCCACCGCCCCAAATTTGTTGCAGCTGACTCTGCCCGAGGACTCCATTCAACCCTGGACTCCGGAGACACCTTACCTGTACAGCTTTACCATCATGGCAGACAGTGATACTGTACATGGCTATTTTGCCCTGCGCAGTTTTACCGTGGAACCCGATGAAAAAGGAACTCTTCGCTTCTGTTTAAACCATAGTCCTTATTTTCTCCATGGTCTTCTGGATCAGGGCTATTGGTCAGACGGTCTGATGACTGCTCCCTGCGACGAAGCCTTTCTCTATGATATTGAACTGGCGAAACGCGCAGGATTCAATATGCTGAGAAAGCATATCAAAGTAGAGCCTCTGCGCTGGTACTACCACTGTGACAGGCTGGGAATGATTGTATGGCAGGATATGGTCAGCGGCGGTACAACCTACCATATGCCTCTGGTCTGCTATATGCCCACGGTTTTCCCCAATATAGCTATGCATACAAAGGATCATCACTACAAGCTGTTCTCCCGGGCCGACGAGGAAGGCCGTGTTGCCTGGGAACAGGAATGTATGGACACCATAGATCACCTGTACAGCATTCCCTCCATCGCTGTCTGGGTTCCCTTCAATGAAGGCTGGGGACAGTTTGACGCCGCAAGAATCGCAAAAATGGTAAAAGAAAAAGACCCCACCCGTCCGGTAGACCATGCCAGCGGCTGGTTCGACCAGAAGGGCGGAGACTTTAAGAGCATTCACAACTATTTCAGGGCATTAAAGGTAAAGCCTGATAAAAAGCGCGCCTTTGTCATCAGCGAATACGGCGGATACGCCTGCCACATTGAAGGACACTCCTCCGTAGAACGCGTTTACGGCTACCGAAAATATGCTACGGCTGAAGAATTCACAACAGCCTTTCATCAGCTCCTGGAAAGACAGCTGATGCCACTTATGGAACGAGGCTTGAGCGGCGCTGTCTACACCCAGCTCTCCGATGTGGAGGAGGAAGTAAACGGTCTTGTCACCTACGACAGGAGAGTGGAAAAGCTCAATTGCTCTCTCCCAACCGCTTCTGCAGAACCTTCTTCACATGAAAATAAGCAGGAATAAGAAAGGCATCCGCAAACACCCAGGCGATGGGACTGCCCAGGCAGGAACCGATAAAGCCGACGGTGGGCACAAGAACAAAGCCTGCCAACGCTCTCGCTGCCATCTCAAACACACCCGCCAATATGGCAAAGGTGGGAAAGCCCACACCCTGAATCATGAAACGGATGATGTTCACCAATGCCAGCGGGAAATAAAAGGATGTGGAAATAATCAGGAACAGCCTTACGTTGCCGATAATTGCCATCTCCGAGGCATCCAAAAACAGGGTTGCAAGAGGTCTTCCCAGGAAAATACTGATACAGAGAGCAATCACGGAATAACCTGCCCCCAAAAGGATACAGGATTTCAGTCCCTGCCCGATACGATCCAGCTTCCCGGCTCCCACATTCTGTCCACCGTAGGTAGCCATGGTGGAACCCATAGCGTCAAAAGGGCAGGCCAGAAATCCGCCGATTCGCCCTGCTGCCGTCACCGCCGCCACCGCATCGGAGCCCAGCGTATTTGTTGCGCTCTGCAGGATAACGCTTCCGATTGCCGTGATGGAATACTGCAACCCCATGGGAATCCCCATGCCGCAAAGTGTTCCCATCAAATGTCTGTTTGGCGCCCACTCATCCCTTTGAATTCTCAGTATCTCAAACTTCTTTATCATGAACAGCAAACAGCACAAGCCCGATATCCCCTGCGAAATTACCGTAGCCCAGGCTGCCCCCTGTACTCCCAAATGTAAATTCACTATGAAAAACAAATCCAGTCCGATGTTGATAAAGGAAGACATTACAAGAAAAATGACAGGAGTCTTGCTGTCACCAAGAGCTCGGATAACGCCGGAGGTCATATTGTATAAAAAGGTCACGGGAATTCCCAGAAAAATCACCCGGATATAGGCATATGACGCATCCAGAATATTTTCCGGGGTCTTCATCACAACCAGAATAGGACGGCAAAGTACAGTAGTCAGCACTGTCATCACCACCGCAAAGGCCGCTGTCAGCCAGATGCAGTTTGCCACCACTCTCCGAAGCCCCGAATAATCTCCGGCACCGAATTTATGAGAAACAGGAATGGAAAATCCGCTGCACACCCCCATACAAAACCCGATAATCAGAAAGTTCACTGCCCCCGTGGCTCCCACAGCCGCCAGATTCTCCTTTCCCAGGAAGCGCCCTACAATTACCGTATCAACCATACTGTAAAACTGCTGGAATAAAAATCCAAACAAAAGCGGAATCGAAAATCCCAATATCAGCTTCATGGGCGAACCCTTCGTCATGTCCTTAATCATTGTAACTTACCTCTTAATACTTGCTTTTCCGTCCTCTATATAAAGGCAGACTCCGGTCTCAGTCTAAAACCTTTCCAGTTGAGTATATCCGTTGTCTTTCAAAAGTGCAATATACTATTTTGTCTGAAAAGAAACAGAGCAGAGGCACGCACCCCTGCTCCGTTTCTTTATATGATACCGTTTTACTTTCCCGCCCGAAACATACTCCTTATCAGCAGAAAGGATTCTCTGTAGGATAAGGAAGAGACTTGGGCTGGTTGTAGTTCAAATCTTCTACGGGAACGCCGATGTACTTGAATACCTCATACAAAGCCTTTCCGAAATGTCCGAATGCAACAGCACCGTGATGAGGATAATTCTTCTCAATCAGCACGTGACGATAGAAACGTCCCATCTCAGGAATTGCAAATACACCGATAGAGCCGAAGGACTTGGAAGGAACGTTCAGGACTTCACCCTGTGCGATATAAGCGCGAAGCTTGCAATCGGCAGTGGACTGCAGACGGTAGAAGGTAATGTCGCCGGGTGCGATATCTCCCTCCAGTGTTCCGTTGGTCACCTCGATAGGAAGGCTTCTTGCCATAATCTTCTGATACTTCATTTCGCAGAAAGCCAGCTTCTTGGAACAGGTATTTCCGCAGTGGAAGCCCATGAAGGTATCCTTATGTGTATAGTTGTACTTGCCTTCAATAGACTCCTTGAACATATCAGCAGGTACGGAATTGTTGATATCAAGCAGGGTAACGGCATCCTGGCTTATGCAGGTACCGATGAACTCGCTGAGACAGCCGTAGATATCAACCTCACAGGACACGGGAATGCCCATACCGGTGAGACGGCTGTTTACATAACAGGGTACGAAACCAAACTGGGTCTGGAATGCGGGCCAGCACTTACCGGCGATTGCAACATACTTGCGATAACCTCTGTGTGCCTCCACCCAGTCAAGCAGGGTCAATTCATACTGAGCCAGCTTTTCAAGGACCTCGGGCTTCTTATTACCTGCACCCAACTCTGCTGCCATCTCGGCTACCTTTGCAGGGATTCTCTCATCTCCGGCATGCTTGTTAAATGCCTCGAACAAATCCAGCTCGGAGTTCTCCTCGATTTCAACGCCCAAGTTGTAAAGCTGCTTGATGGGAGCGTTACATGCCAGGAAGTTCAAAGGTCTGGGGCCAAAGGAAATAATCTTTAAATCGCTGAGTCCCACGATTGCTCTTGCAATAGGAACAAACTCGTTGATCATATCGGCACATTCCTCAGCGGTACCTACGGGATACTCGGGAATATATGCCTTGATGTTGCGCAGTTTCAGGTTGTAGCTTGCATTCAGCATACCACAGTATGCGTCTCCGCGTCCGTCCATCAGGTCAGCCTGACTCTCCTCTGCTGCTGCGATGAACATGGAGGGACCGTCGAAGTGCTTAGCCAGCAAAGTTTCGGAAATTTCGGGTCCGAAGTTTCCAAGGTATACGCAAAGTGCATTACATCCTGCCTTCTTGATATCCTCAAGAGCCTGTACCATATGAATTTCGCTCTCAACGATACAGATAGGGCACTCATAGATGTCAGCAGCGCCGTACTTATCTGTATAAGCCTTTACCAATGCCTTTCTTCTGTTGACGGACAGGCTTTCAGGAAAGCAGTCACGGCTGACAGCAACAATACCGATTTTTACCTGGGGTAAATTGTTCATTTTTTAATCCTCCTATTTTTGTAATACCATACTCATTAAGGCGGCTTAAGGCACGCCATAATTTCTACGTTTGATTATAAAGGTTTTTCTGACGTATTTCTACTCATTTCTTGCTCATCACATACCGTATTCGGGCAAATTACGGCAATCGGTTCCCTGAAATGTTTCAATATAACCTGTCTACTCGGTTATATCAAGATTCTTGCCTTTCAGTCCGATGAAGCTGCCCTCGTCCAAGCCGCCTTCCGCATGACCGATGAGCCACTTATTGACCGCAGTAATCAGGCAATCTTCATTTTCCGTTGTTGTTCCGTTTGCTCTGGGATGAGATGTCTTCAAGGGATAGTTGGTACCTCTGGGCAAAACGATTGCCACTTGGAAACCATTGCCCTCCACGCTGCAGGGAGCGTAGTGCAGTGTCGTTGCATATACCTCCACGGCAGTTCCTGCAGGAACCAGAAATGCTTCCATTTTGGAAGTATCATATGTATGGTCTGCCTCAACATCCTGCAACATTCCCAGCATCAGGATTGCATCTGTGGCAGCCACATTGATTTCAGAATCTCTGTGATACTCCACCGCATTCAGCTTTGTATTATGGCCGTTGCAGTATCCGATTTGAATCGGCATCTCGCCATATACAATATTACTCAATTCCTGCATTACGGGAAGTGCTTCCAGCTCGTCAACGCTGGGCTCATACACAACAGCTTCGGGAACAGGAGTCTTTTTCATAGCTTCCACAAGGCCGGTAAAATCCACGTTTTCTACAATACGACCATACTTTTTGAAAGCAGGGTCGTTTACGGGTAAAATTTTCATTGTTTTTGTCCTTTCTGTTAATTTTGTTTTTATATTGTCGCTGTCTCCACGGTTCGGGCATAAAGAGTTAATGATAACCTGTCATCACAGTAATTTTTCAAACAAGGGTTTGCAGGTAGGGTAGATTTCCTTAAATTGTGCATAGCGGTTCTCGTATTTAGCCACCAGTTCAGAATCAGGCTCTACGGTATCAATAATCTTGACTACCTTATTTGCGATTTCTTCCACGCTTGCATACTCACCGCAGGCCACAGCTGCCAGCATGGCACCGCCCATGGCAGGGCCTTCCTCACTCTCGATGACATCTACCTTCAGGTTCAGGACATTGGCAATTATCTTCTTCCAAAGAGGGCTCTTTGCACCGCCGCCGCAAATCTTGGTACGCTTCAAATCAATGCCCAGAGATTTTGCCACCTCAAGGGAATCCCTCAGTGCAAATGCAACCCCCTCCAGAACTGCCTGTGTCATATCAGCTCTGGTAGTGTCCATGGTCATACCGATAAAGGTTGCTCTTGCATTAGGGTTGTTATGAGGAGAACGCTCTCCCATCAGGTAGGGCAGGAAATAAACGTGGTTCTCTCCCAGCTTCTCAATATTCTTCTGCTCCGCAGCATAATCCTTAGTTCCGATAATTTCATCCATCCACCATTTGTTGCAGCTTGCTGCGCTAAGCATGCAGCCCATCAGATGATAGCTGCCGTCCGCATGTGCGAAGGAGTGCAGAGCATTAAACTTATCCACACCGAAATTTCTGGAGGAGATAAAGATGGTTCCGCTGGTACCCAAAGAAATGTTGCACATGTTGTCACCAACCGTGCCCGTTCCCACTGCCGCAGCCGCATTGTCACCGGCGCCTGCCGCCACCTTTACATGAGCAGAGATGCCAAGTTCCTCTGCAACTTCAGGAAGTACGGTACCCACCGCCTCATAGCTCTCATAGCATTTTGCCAGCTGTGAAGTGCTGATGCCGCAGATGTCGCACATTTCCTCAGACCACTTGCGGTTCTTTACATCAAACAGAAGCATACCGGACGCATCCGATACATCGGTACAATGTACACCTGTCAATTTATATGCGATATAATCCTTGGGAAGCATAATTTTTGCAATCTTCGCAAAATTTTCCGGCTCCTTATTTTTCACCCAGAGAATCTTCGGTGCAGTAAATCCGGCAAACGCAATGTTTGCGGTATACTCCGACAGCTTCTCCTTGCCAATGACATTGTTCAGATAGTCCGTTTCCTCTGTAGTACGCCCGTCATTCCAAAGAATGGCAGGACGAATCACATTGTCATCCTTATCCAGAATCACCAACCCGTGCATCTGTCCGCCGAAGCTGATGCCTGCCACCTGACTCTTGTCAACATCCCGAATCAATTCCTTGATTCCGTCCATGGTCTGTGTGTACCAGTCCTCCGGCTTCTGCTCAGACCAGCCCGGATGAGGAAAATACAGGGGATATTCCCTGGAAACGATGTTTACAATCTTCCCTTCGCTGTCCATCAG
>JAEDMI010000094.1 GCA_016303085.1 Acetatifactor sp. | reverse complement strand
CAATACAGACCGATTTCGGGATAGCCTTCTCTGTGAGCAACTCTTGCCATTGCGAGATACATACCAACCTCGGAGCACTCACCCTCAAAGTTAGCGCGGAGGTCCTTGATAATATCCTCGGGAGCGCCCTGTGCAACACCTACAACATGCTCGGCAGCCCAGGTTTTCTCACCGGACTGAACGGTAAACTTCTCAGCGGGTGCGTGACAGATGGGGCACTCAGCGGGTGCAGCATCTCCTTCGTGAACATAACCACATACCTGACATACAAACTTCATAATTTTAATCTCCTTTTCTTAAATAAATTTTTAAAGCTGGATTAGCTCCTGTGACTTGGTACAATGACCGCAGGTTCCGTAAAAATAAGTGACATGCCCTGCAATGCGGCCGTCAAAATTGGCTCCTGCAACTTCTGTAATGCTTTCGATACTGCCCATTTCCAAATCTATCACACTGCCGCATTCCGTACAGACAAAGTGATAATGAGGGGAGGTATCGGCATCGAAATGATCTACGCCATCTCCTACACGCAACCTTGCAATCTCGCCGATATCGGCCAAAAGCGTAAGGTTACGGTATACTGTTCCCAGACTGATGTTGGGATTTTGCTGTCGCACATTCATGTAAACAATGTCCGCGGTGGGATGGTCTTTTCTGGTCATCAGAAAATCCTTAATCATCTCCCGTTGTTTACTGTATTTCAGAGTAGCCAAATGTTCCTCCTTTCCACAAAACAGTAATCATTACTATTTTTATTATAATCATTTGACAGGAGATGTCAATAGCTTTTTTATTCATTCAAGAGAAATTCAATTGACAGGAATTCGATTTAGTCTTGCACCCAGGCGGCTTAAAATTTCGTTGGTTATGGTTCCGCAGTGCCCGGCTGTTTCTCCGACAGAGATTTCCTGTGAACCGGAGGTGCCTATGATAACGGCAATATCGTCCTGTGCTGCATCGGGTATGCCGCTTACATCCACGAGAGTCTGGTCCATGCATATACGTCCGATGACAGGAGCTTTTTTTCCGTTTATGAGTACATCTGCTCCGATGCCGGAAAGCTCTCTGGGCAGACCGTCGGCATAACCGATGGCGAGAACGGCAATCCGTATTTCCTGGTCTGCGGTATAGTTCAGTCCGTAGCCTGCGGATTCTCCCGCATGAAGTGTACGAACAGAAGCAACTCTGGCCTTCAGGGAGAGAACAGGGCGCAGAGAGTCCCACATCGGTTCCTCTTTGCTGCTGGACACTCCGTAGAGAGCAATGCCCGGGCGAACATAGTTTTCGGCAGCTTCGGGATAATGAAAAATGCCGTAGCTGGAGAGAAGATGAAGGCCGTTGCAGCTATAACCCTCCGATTTCAGGGCAGCCTTTACCTGGTAAAAAGCCAGAATCTGATTTTCCGTAAAGGCTCGGCACTGTGGGGTGGAAGAATCGCAGGCGGACAGATGGGTAAAGAATCCATCCACGGACAAGTTTTTCATTTTACAGACAGCGGCGATAAGCTCCGGCGTCTCACAGCGAATTCCAAGGCGGTGCATTCCCGTATCCACGGCAATGTGCACATGTAATTTCAGCCCACTCTGTCGGAGCTTTTCGGCATAGTCGAAGTCCACCACGGTCTGGGTCAGGCGATAGCGGTGTAAGAGAGAAAATTGCGAGGAATGTGTATAGCCGAGAATCAGGATTTGACCTTTGATTCCGGCTTTGCGCAGCTGAATTCCTTCGGACACGCAGGCCACACAGAAATCCCTTATACCCAGACGGTTTAGTGCTTTGGAAATGATAACTGCACCGTGTCCGTAGGCATTTGCTTTTACCGCCGGCATCAAACGGCATCTTTCGGGCAGACAGGACTGCAGAAAGCGGACATTGTGCTCCAGAGCACTCATGTCCAGGTCAATCCATGCCCGTTCCGTACCGGGGCGGATGCGGCTCCTTTTTTGTACAGATTCCTTTTCGACCGGATTTGTAAGGTGTCTTGCTCTGACGGATGATTTGTCGTGGAGAAGCTGTTTTCGGGCGAACAGTGATGCTGGGTAATTCATTATCAGCCCGGCGGCAACGGACAGGCAGGACACGGCAAAAAAGTGAACCAGACTGTTATCCACTAGCAGGGAGGTGAGGTGAAGCAACTTTGCGGTACCCCGAATGACAACGATAAATGCGGGGTGTAATATATAAATCCAGGTGGCAGCAGTGCGAAGCACTTTTTTTGATGCTGAGGGCACGGACAGCAGACAGTGGTACAGAAAGAACATAACCGGAATTAGAAAAAGATACATACTGTCATGGCGCTGCAGACCGAAGTGCCGAAGAATAAAGCCTTCCGCTGTCATGGCGCAGAAGGAAAAAGTTAAGCACAGGTGGTAGGTTCCTTTGCGGGATTCCGATTCCGTGGAGACGGGAAAAGTATTGCCCTGTCCTGCCCATATTCCCAGCACCAGAAACAAGGGTGCAAAAAACAGACCGTTTCTGGTATAGGAAAAAGTGCGGAACATAGCATTATAGCAGGCATTTAGCACAGGGATTTTTTCGGCAATCCCAAAGTAGCTGTCACCGAAAAGTCCGATAAGATACAGCAGAGCCGATACGGCGGTCACAGTCTTCAGGTTCATGAATCTGCCGAGCAGGATGACAATCAGCATACCCAGAATGCAGGCCGGGAAATACCAGAGATGATAAAAGGTTCCGTCGAACAACAGCATGCGAAGGAGGCTGCCGGGAGTCAGATTGTCATAGTGGTTTGCGTACAGTCCCAAAGGAACATACAGCAGAATAGAGAATCCGTAAAGCAGGCAGAGCCTGCATAAATGTTTTCTGATTCGAAGGGAGGGGGAAGAAAGCTGACGGGTAACGGCTTTTTGCGGGTTGAACAAATCCGACAGCACAAAGTGTCCCGTCACCATGAAAAAGAAGGGTACGGCAACCCTTGCAAGTACTCTCGTAAGAAAGAAGTCTGCACTGTCGTTGAAGGATGCCAGGGGTGAGGTGTGAATGGCAATAACCAGAAGGGCAGCTCCTATGCGGAATAAGTCAAGCCCACCGTAATTATGTTGTGCCTGTGCTTTTGTTTTCATTCGTCTATCTCCATTCTGTCAGAATAAAGCCGTCTATATTGTTGCCTGAGACGGTGTAAGGGTGATGGTCGGGAAGGTTGATTACAGCGGAAACCGGAGCAGTGTTGACATGGAGCGTGGGGAAATCGGCTTTATCGGGGAATGTACAGCCGCAGTGCCGACCGCTTAGAAAGGAGACAGCTATTTCCTGTATGCCGCTCTGAAAGCGGTAAGCCTTAGCTCCGTGGGGATACTGTCTGATAAATTCCATGTACTCTTCCAGAGTCAACTCATTTTCTTCCATAATTTTGGCATGAGGGATGCCCACATATCGGAAATGCCATGGCTCGTGTCCTATACCTGTAATCTTTTCCTTTCCTGCGGGGTAGCGGAGAATAAAGCCATATTTGGCAGCCTTTTGTCGAAAGATGCGGCAAATTCCCGTGTCGGGGAAATCGGGACAGATAAAGTCGATATGTTCCTGTTTCAACCCCAGGTCAATGGCAAGCCCGGTCTGGTGTTCGCTGTGTCCCGGTACAGCCACGTATTTTTCCGTAAAAGCGAGACCGCTCTCACGCAGGGTGTTGTCCCAGATTTGCTGTTGTTCTTCCCCGGAACGCCAGCCGCTGACGGGGACGATGGAGTGCCAGCCTTGGATTTCCTGCATCAGCTGATTTAAAAGGGTAGCAGCACAGCGCTGAAGCAAAATTTCGGGTGCGGCATCGGAAGCAGGAGCGAGAGGTTCCTCCGATGCCGGCTGAGTACCGTATTCTCTGTTTACCAGAATCAGATTGCCCTTGTGAATCTGCTCTTTCGATAAAGTAATTGTGCTCATACTCCCACCGCCTGTTCTATGATTTTTGTCAGTACCTCCCGGAAGGAATACCCCGCAGCTTTCATCATGCCGGGGTAACGGCTGTGCTCAGTAAAGCCGGGAATCGTGTTGATCTCATTGAATACAATTTCACCCGAAGGAGTCAGAAACATATCTACCCGGGCAAAGCCGCTGCAGCCCAGAGCACGGTAGATGCGCTTTGCGGTTTTCTTGATTTCTTCAGATTTTGCCGCAGAAATTCTGGCGGGCACATGGATAGATGAGGTTTTCAGGGTATATTTTTCCGTAAAATCGAAAAAGCCGCCTGAAAGTTCAATCTCATCTACCTCTCCCGTAATCAGTTCGGCAGTGCCCAGCACGGCGCAGCCCACTTCAAAGCCCTCAATGTTCTCCTCCAGAATGACTTGACTGTCGTAACGGAAAGCAAGAGAGATTGCGGGAGCCAGCTCGCCGGGGCAGTTTACCTTTGTAACACCATAGGAGGAACCGGCTTTCACAGGCTTTACATAGAGGGGATACCCGACTTCCTCTGCAAAGGTCTGTGCTGCTGTGCCGGGGGCATATGCTTTGCTATGCTCCCCGGTACTTTCGGAATCCAACACCAGCGCTTTCGGTACCCGTACTCCCACCATAGAAGCAAGCCTGTGCGCTCTGTCCTTGTCCATGCACAGGGCGGAGGCCAAAGTGCCGCAGCCCGCCAGCGGAATACCGGCCAACTCAATCAGCCCCTGTAAGGTACCGTCTTCCCCGTTTCTGCCGTGGAGTATCGGCAATGCCACATCAACGGGAATTCTTTCAATGCCGGATTCCTTTAATAAGAGCAGACATTTTTCGCCGCGATTTGGGGAGAGTACGGCGGGGATATTGGTCGGTTCCGCCTGCCAGGTATTTTCCAGTATTTTCTCCACGGAACCTGTATAGTAGAGCCATTTTCCGGTTTCCGTGATTCCTACCGTAACCGGATTGTACACGGACCTGTCCAGATTGAGGATAGCGCCGGAGGCGGAGGAGAGAGATACGCTGTACTCGGAGGAGCAGCCTCCGAAAAATATTAATACATTTTTCTTTTTCATAAATGCAGAGTCCTTTCCTGACAGAATGAAGTGACAGAATGCTTTGCAAGGGGGCATTACCTTTGGCATATAAAAAACACTCTGTCCGATACAGAAAGTGTATCAGAACAGAGTGCCTTATCTATTTAGGTTCTATTTCCGAAATCCTAAGAAATTCTGAGTAAAATCCTACGAATTTCTTACAGGCAGTTTTACGGTAAATGTGACGCTCTCATTTTCGCTCGCAGCAGTGATGGTTCCGTCGTGCAACTCCACGATTTCCTTTGAGATGGCAAGACCCAGCCCCGCACCTCCCGTGGAGGAAGAACGGGAGGAATCCAAACGGAAGAACTGTTCAAAAATGCGCTCCAGCTTGTCCGGCGGAATGGTTTTCCCGTGGTTGCGGACGGTAATCAGAATATACCCGGAGACAGTATCACGGTCGGAAACCGTGCCCTGTACCTGTTTCATGGAAAGCAGAATTTCCGTGTTGGGGTAGCTGTAATTGACTGCATTGCGAATCAGATTGTCAAAAACCCGTTCCAGCTTGTCCGGGTCGCATAGCAGTTCTACATCAGGCTGAATATCCGCATGCCAGGACAACTCTTTTTCCGACAGGATGGGTAAAAATTCGCTGGCAACCTGCTCCAACATACGGCTTAGATTAATTCTTTGATTTTCCGGGGTCAGAGAGGTCAGATTGAACCTTGTAATATCGAAAAATTCATTTATCAGATCCTCCAGGCGTAATGCCTTTTCCAAGGCAATTCCTGTATAACGTGCCCGAAGCTCCACAGAAATCTGCGGCTCATCCTGCAGCAGTGTCAGATAACCGATGACGCTGGTCAGAGGAGTTTTTAAATCGTGTGCCAGATAGACAATCAGGTCGTTTTTCCGCTGCTCGGCTTCTTTTGCCAGCATAGCGTTGCGGAGGGACTGTTCTCTGGTTAGATTCAGACTGTCCTGTACCTCCTTCAGGGCGGGGGAGAGGGAGATGGGGGTATCCCCGGGAACAGACAACGCTTCTGCCGCGGATATGAGTTCGTCCAGATAGCGCAGGGGCTTGCCTATAAAATGCCGGGTCAGTACAATCCAGCCGAGGATTCCGGCTATAATAGCCCAGAGGAGTATGGTATCCCGAAACATCTGGGCGAACCAGAAGATGATGCTGGATTCATCATGAGTAATTTTCCGGTAGGCGGTGTAGCCGTTGGCAGCCAGAATAAACAGAAAGAAACAGGCTATGGGATAAATAATGATGGACAAAGCGTATTGGAACATAATTTGTAGGGTTGTCCGTTTACCGTAACTGCTGAGAGGCTTTTTGCCAAGGTGAAGTTTCAATTGCTGTATTTTTTTCTTTATGTATGATAGTTTACTCAATGGTATATCCCACCCCCCATACTGTCTTTACATATTTCGGTTTTCGTGCCGGTTCTTTCATTTTCTCCCGGAGTCTGGCAATGTGCGTCATGACGGTGTTATTGCTGTCAAGATAGGCTTCTCCCCAGACCGCAGCGAAAAGTTCCTCCGAAGGTACAACTTTTCCTCTGTGTTCACAGAGATACAGTAAGATATTGAATTCCAGCGGAGTCAGTGACAGCTCCTTCTCGTTCAGAAAGCATTTGTGGCTGTCCTTCGAGATGCGAAGTCCTCTGATGGAGATTTCTTCCACGGCGGCAGGCATTTCGCTTATATTATAACGGGTATAGCGCCGGAGCTGCGTTTTGACACGGGCAATCAGTTCCAGGGGATTGAAAGGCTTGGTTATATAGTCGTCCGCGCCCAGCGTCAGCCCCGTAATTTTGTCCATATCCTCCACTTTCGCCGTCAGCATGATAATGGGAAAAAGATATTTTTCCCTGATTTTCCGGCAGAGGGTAAAGCCGTCCATATCCGGCAGCATCACATCCAGAATGGCGAGGCTTAACTCCTCTTGTTCCAAACAGGAGAGTGCATCGGCGGCATTGTAAAATTTACAAACCCGATACCCTTCGTTTTGCAGATAAACCTCTACCAGGTCTGCAATAGATTCTTCGTCATCCACAATCAATATTTTCTCGTTCATACTTCCCCTCATGATGTCGCAAAATGCAGTATTGCGGCAATGGTAATTATATATGCCTGTATCATATATCCTATATTCTTGTCGTAAAAAAGTAAAGATGACACACGAAATTGTAAGAAAATCGTAAGTTTATTTTTTTTTAATGATAATATCTTTCTGAATTTACACATTCTGTTGTGAAAAGTGGTATAATGACCGCAAAGGAGATTTCTCATGAAATTTAAGACGCGGCTTTATGTCACCTTTATAACGATTATTGTTCTGCCCCTGATGCTGACCTCTCTGGCATTCTGTGGTATCGGCCTGTATCTGATGAATGTACAGAAGGGTTTTCCGGCAGCAGAGTTTGATTACTCGGTTGTCTCCGAGAACATGCAGGAGATTGTGGAATCCACAGATAAGGCTTTCTATGTACTTCAGAATCAGGTGAAAGCCGATGCTTCCAGATTGGCGGACAAGGAATATTTGGAGCGCGTAAATTCCGAAATTGCGAGAAAATCTACATACATTATCGTCCGGAAGGGCGCGGAACTTTATTACGCGGGGAATGAGGAGGCTGCAAAGGCAATTTTTCCCAAGCTTCCGGGGTATGGTGACGGAAACATCTCCGAGGATTCGGGATTTTACTATGATGAATTTGACAAATTTGTAAAGCAGGTGGATTTTCTTTTTCCTGACGGTGATGAGGGAAGTGCCTTTGTGGTTACCAAGGCAAATTCCTTGATTTCCAAACATCTGCTCATTGATATGTTTATAGCAATTCTGTTGATACTGATTTTTACCAGTATCATGTTGACCCAGTGGATTCACAAGGGTGTGTTCAATCCCGTCAATGAACTGAATGTAGCCATGCGGAAGATTAAGGAGGGCAATTTTGAATATGCCCTGCAAACAGATGCAAAAGGTGAAATCGGTGATTTGTACCGTAACTACGAGGATATGCGGCTCAGGCTGAAGGAATCCACGGAGGAGAGCAGAGAGAGCGAGGAACAGAACAGAGAGCTTGTCAGCAATATCTCTCATGATTTGAAGACCCCCATTACCGCAATTAAAGGCTATGTGGAAGGTATCATGGACGGAGTCGCCGATACGCCGGAGAAGATGGACAAGTATATTAAGACCATCTACAATAAGGCCAACGACATGGAGCGTCTGATTAATGAGCTGACCTATTACTCCCGTATTGACAACAACAGGATTCCATACAATTTTCACCGCATCAATGTAGCGGAATACTTCGGGGACTGTCTGGAGGAAGTTGGCATGGATTTGGAGCAGCGAAACATTGAACTGAACTACTCCAATCTGGCAGCACCTGACACAGTTGTCATAGCCGATCCGGAGCAGATGAAGAAGGTCATCAATAATATTATAAGCAACAGTGTAAAGTATATGGATAAGCCCCACGGTGTCATCGACATCCGCATATTGGATGAGGTGGATTCCATCCGCATTGAGATAGAGGATAACGGAAAAGGTATTGCACAAAAGGATTTGAGCAAAATATTTGAGAGATTTTACAGAACCGACGCTTCCCGCAATTCAGCACAGGGCGGCAGCGGCATCGGTCTTTCCATTGTAAAAAAGATTATTGAAGATCACGGCGGCTATATCTGGGCTACCGCGAAAGAAGGCGAAGGAACCTGTATGCATTTTGTGCTGAGAAAATATATCGAGTTGCAGGATAACGTGTAAACAGAGGCCGGGAACAACAGTGACATGTGTGTCATATACCAAAATGGACGTTGTTAATGAGGTATGTTGAGTGTGTTTATGACAGTAGAGTAGAATGGAGGAAAGATAAAATGAGTAAAATTTTGATTATTGAGGATGAGGTTGCTATTGCGGATTTGGAGAAGGATTACCTGGAACTTTCGGATTTTCAGGTGGATATCTGCAATACCGGAGACGAGGGACTGGCGACAGCTCTGAACGGCGATTACAATCTGGTCATTCTGGATTTGATGTTGCCCGGCATGGACGGCTTTGAGGTGTGCCGCAAAATCCGGGAGGAAAAGAATATTCCCATTCTGATGGTGTCTGCCAAGAAGGATGATATCGACAAAATCAGAGGTTTAGGCTTAGGGGCAGACGATTACATGACAAAGCCCTTCAGCCCCAGTGAGTTGGTGGCACGAGTGAAGGCGCACATGGCGCGGTACGAGAGACTGGTGGGTACAAACCAGAAGCCTCAGAACGATATCGTGGAGATTCGGGGCATCCGCATCGATAAGACTGCACGCCGGGTTTATGTGGACGGTGTGGAAAAGACCTTTACTACAAAGGAGTTTGATTTACTGACTTTTCTCGCGGAAAATCCCAACCATGTGTATACAAAGGAAGAACTGTTCCGCGAGATTTGGGACATGGATTCCATCGGAGACATCGCAACCGTCACCGTACACATCAAAAAGATACGTGAGAAAATCGAGAAGGATACCGCAAAGCCCCAATACATCGAAACAATATGGGGTGTGGGGTACCGCTTTAAGGTGTAAAAATGCAAATAAAAGGCTTATACACCGCATAAATACTGATAG
>JAEDMI010000093.1 GCA_016303085.1 Acetatifactor sp. | reverse complement strand
AGAGTGATGAAAAGTCTAACGATTGGAGGTAAACTTTTTTATGGAAATTATTTTTCGTCTTCCATGGTCAAATCCACGTCATCAGGTGTTTCGCCGTGCAGGAAAGAGATAATAATCTGAATCCTTTTGTAAGCTCTGTTATAATTTCCCTGGGCATACTCAGCAGTGTATTCGTTGTAGGACCCGTTGCTGTATGCATCGTGGAAGCTTTCAACTGCGGTAGTCATATAACTGCTGGCTTCCTGTGCGGTATCCTCCAAATAGTCAAATTCTTCAGGAAAATCAAGCTTTGCGAAAGAGCGGAATACCAAATCCAACTCATCCAGATAGCCGAGGAGCTCTGCTACGGCAGCATCAGCATCGGCAGTAGCATCAATGCTGTTGATTGCAGTATCGATTTCGGAAACCTTGGTGCAAAAATCATCCATGCTTTTATGGAAGCGGGATAACTCAGGGTCTTCACCGCAAGCGGTCAGTAGGACGATTGCCAGAACAGCCGCAAAAAGCATACGAACTTTTTTATTCAACTTTAAACCCTCCGATTGATAAATCTCATTTGGCAGCCTTCCGAAAGAAGAACACCGTATTTACTAAATTTATCACATTTTGTATGTTTAAGCAATAGAAAAAGGTTAAATCATCCCCTTTACGACCAAATCATGTATGTGGTATTATTTAAGGAAAGTTTTTTACGGAAAAGAGGATATTATGACAAGGGACGAATTTCAGAAACTGTCAAAATCTTACATATATTTGGATGGGGCGACTGGCTCCAATCTGGTAAAGGCAGGTATGCCTTCAGGGGTCTGCCCTGAACAGTGGATTCTGGAACACAGGGATGTAATGCTGGATTTACAGAAAAGTTATGTAGATGCAGGAACGGATATTTTGTATGCGCCCACATTTACAGCAAACCGGGTCAAACTGGAAGAGTACGGGCTTCGGGACAGATTGATACCTATGATACGGGAACTTGTGGCAATTTCCAGAGAGGCAGCTGCTTCAGCAGAGCGTCCTGTCTATGTTGCCGGAGACCTGACCATGACCGGGGAACAATTAAAGCCCATGGGAACGATGGAATTGGAAGAGTTAATTGATATATATAAGGAGCAGATTCTTGCCTTAGAAGATGCAGGAGTAGATTTGTTGGTTGTAGAGACCATGATGAGCCTCGGGGAGGCGAGAGCGGCTCTGATTGCAGCAAAAGAGGTATGTGAGCTGCCGGTTATGGTAACTATGACCTTTGAGCCGGACGGAAGGACACTTTACGGTACAGATGCAGCTACAGCTGCTGTAGTTTTGGAAAGTCTGGGTGCCTGTGCCATCGGTGTCAACTGCTCTACAGGCCCGGCACACATGAAGGAGATTATTTCCACTATGACGGGTATCACTAAGTCCGTACCCATCATAGCGAAGCCAAACGCCGGACTTCCCTTTCTGGATGAGTACGGAAAAACATGCTATAACATGGACGCAGAGGAATTCACGGAGGAGATGAAGGTACTGACCCAAGCCGGGGCCACCATTCTGGGAGGATGCTGCGGAACAACGCCTGCTTTCATTCAGGGACTTCGGAATACCTTCGGGCGGGAGATTACCTGTCATCCCGGGAGACGTCAGCCGGGTATACGCTGCCTTACTTCGGAGCGGCAGACCGTAAGTTTCGGTTTGGAAGGCGCATTTCTCATCGTGGGTGAGCGAATCAATCCCACGGGGAAAAAATTGTTGCAGGCACAGTTGAGAGAAGGCTGCATGGACAAGGTACTGCAGTTTGCTGAGGAGCAGGAACAAGGTGGTGCAAGCGTTCTTGATGTGAACATGGGAATGAGCGGAATTGACGAGAAAGCCATGATGCTCCGTGCCATAGAGGAAGTAAGCAGTGTCACAAATCTGCCTCTTTCACTGGATTCCAGCCATGTGGATGTGCTGGAAGCAGCTCTACGGAATTACCCCGGAAGAGCATTGATAAACTCAATTTCTTTTGAAAAAGAAAAATTTGAAAAGCTGTTGCCCATCGCCAAAAAGTACGGTGCCATGTTTATCTTGCTTCCTCTTTCAGATAAAGGATTGCCGGAAAATATTGAAGAAAAGATAGCAATTATTGAAAATATTCTGGAGCGGGCGTATGCTCTCGGCATGGAGAAAGAGGATATCATTGTAGACGGTCTTGTGGCAACGGTTGGAGCCAACAGAAGAGCAGCACTGGAAACACTGGAGACCATTTCTTACTGTAGGGGAAACGGTCTTGCCACTATCTGCGGCCTGTCCAATATTTCCTTCGGTATGCCGGAAAGAAGCTATGTAAACACAGCATTTTTGGCTCTGGCTATCCGAGAGGGACTGACTATGGCAATCGCCAATCCTTCCCAGGAGCTTCTTGTCAGTTGCGCATTGGCTACAGATTTGCTTCTGGCAAAAGATGACTCCGATATCCGATATATTGAATATGTAAATGTTGTGGCGGAGAATCGGGAGAAAAAGGAAGCGGAGTTGAAACGTAAACTTGCGGAGACAGCTGCAGCCGGAACAGCCAATACTAGTTTTTGTACAGACAGTGTTTCACTACAATCTATTTCCGAGCCTTCTTCAGAAGCGATGAGTGAGTCCCGAAAAGCTTTGAAAAATGCCGTCATGAAGGGCAACCGTAACGGTATTGCCGCTATTACAAAAGAAGCACTTTCCAAAGGAGAAGAACCTGCAGGTCTTTTGAATGAAGTGCTGCTGCCGGCCATAAACGAGGTGGGAGAGCTGTTTGACAAGGGAAAGTATTTTCTACCTCAACTTATCGGCAGTGCTGAAGCCATGAAGAATGCCATCGAAGTGCTGGAGCCGCTGCTCTTAAATGAGAGCGATGCTGAAAATATGCCTGTGGTAGTCATTGCAACGGTTGAAGGGGACATTCACGACATCGGAAAAAATCTGGTAGCCCTGATGTTAAAGAACTACGGCTTCCGAGTCGTTGATCTGGGCAAGGATGTACCGAAGGAAGAAATCATTAAAGCCGCAAAAGAAAACGATGCAAAAATTATTGCTCTTTCTGCCCTGATGACTACCACCATGCAGAGAATGCGTGAGGTTATCGCCTATGCCCATGAGCAGAAAGTCAACGCAAAAATCATGATAGGCGGTGCCGTCATTACTCAGGAGTACGCCGATGAAATCGGCGCAGACGGTTATTCCAGAGATGCTGCCGAGGCTGTGAAAGTGGCGAAGTGCCTGACAGAAGTTCCTGTTGAGTAAAAAGTTTATCATTATACCGATTTAATCTAAAGGAGGAAATATAAATGATAGGAGCAGATGCCATCATCAAATGTCTTGAGGCAGAGGGTGTTACCACCGTGTTCGGTTATCCGGGTGTAGCCATCTGTCCTTTCTATAACAGTATATTGGAGTCGGATATCCGAACCGTGCTGATTCGCACAGAACAAAATGCCGCACACGCTGCCAGCGGTGTGGCAAGAATGACGGGAAAACCCGGTGTGTGTGCTGTGACCAGCGGTCCCGGCGCAACCAATGTGATTACAGGAATTGCAACTGCTTTTGCAGACAGTATTCCCCTGATTTGTATTACCGGGCAGGTAAACAGTGAGCTTTTAGGCAGTGACGTGTTCCAGGAGGCGGACATTACGGGAGCGGTGGAATCCTTCGTCAAATACAGCTACCTGATTAAGGATGTCAATGATATTCCCCGCGTCTTTAAGGAGGCATTCTATATTGCAAATACCGGGAGAAAAGGTCCTGTACTTATTGATATCCCAATTGATATTCAAAATGCGACTATAAACAGGTTCAAGTATCCGGAGGAAGTTTTCCTGCGCACCTACAAGCCAACGGTGAAGGGGCACGCTGTGCAGATTAAGAAGGTTATCCGCGAACTGGAAAAGGCGAAGAAACCCATTATTTGTGCGGGAGGAGGTGTACTTCTGAGTGAAGCTCAGGAGGAACTTCGGACCTTTGCGGAGCAGCACGGAATTCCCGTGGTTTCCACTATGATGGGAATCGGCATCATGCCCACGGAACACCCTCTTTATTTCGGTATGGTGGGAAATAACGGAAAGCCTTATGCCAACCGTGCCATGAATGAATCAGATTTACTGATAATGGTGGGAGCCAGAGTGGCGGACCGCGCTGTAAGCCAGCCGGATTTGATTACAAAAGACAAGGTTCTGGTACATATTGACGTAGACCCCGCTGAAATCGGCAAGAACGCAGGTCCTACCATTCCCCTGGTAGGAGATGCAAAGCACATCTTCCAGGATTTTGCAAAGGAAGAATTTTCCTGCAACTGCCGGGAGTGGGTGAAAATATTGGAAGGTTACCGCAGCACCATGAAACCCGTGCGGAATCCAAACCCTGCATATGTTGACCCTGCGGTTTTTATTACAAAACTTTCCGAGAGCATGAAGGAAGATGCCGTCTATGTGGCTGATGTCGGTCAGAACCAGATTTGGTCCTGCGGTTATGCGAAGGTAAAGAAGGGTAAATTTCTGACCTCCGGCGGAATGGGAACCATGGGTTATTCCATACCTGCCGCTATGGGAGCAAAGGTAGCATGTCCTGACAAACAGGTTGTAGCTGTCTGCGGAGACGGTTCTTTCCAGATGTCCATGATGGAGCTTGCAACCATGCGTCAGCACAATATTTCCGTGAAAATAATTGTTCTGAAAAATAATTATCTCGGTATGGTTCGGGAATATCAGCACTATACCTACAAGGATCACTATTCCGTGGTGGATTTGTCCGGCAGTCCCGATTTGGAAAAGCTTTCAGCCGCCTACGGAATACCTTTCCTCCGAATGGAAAATATGGATCGGTGCGACGAGATTATCAACACATTTTTGAAGGATGATTCCTCCGTGTTATTGGAATGTCTCATCGACCCCATGGATTTGGTAAAGTAAGGAAAGGAGGGCCTCAAAAATGAAAATGAAGACAAGAATTTATTCTGTTCTGGTGGAGAACCGTTCCGGTGTGCTCTGCAAAGTGGCAGGTCTTTTCTCAAGAAGATGCTTTAACATTGACAGTTTGGCGGTGGGAGAGACAGACGACTCCGCAGTGTCCTGCATGACCATAGTCAGCAGCGGGGACGAACGCACCATTGAGCAGATTGAAAAACAGCTGAATAAGAAACTGGATGTCATCAAGGTCAAAACCTTTGCGGAACAACAGTGTATTACCAGAGAACTGATGCTCATCAAAATTAAATACAATAAGAATAACCGCAGGGAAATTATGGAACTGTGTGAGATTATGAAGGTGGATGTGGTGGACATGTCCAAGCATTTCATGATGCTGCAAATCTGCGATACGCCGGAAAGGGTGAAACTTCTGATTAACATGTTGCAGTCTGTCAGTATCGTGGAGGTGGCCAGAACCGGTACCCTTGCTCTGGCAAAGTGTGCTGAGAACGATGAGAACTGACGATAGGAGTAAGCGTTTTACTGTTGCAGTTTAAAGATTTAAATAACTAAAGCGTTTTTTGTTGACATTCGTGAAATAAGTTGTTATATTAATGTTTAAAAGATTTATGAGGTGTTTGCTGACATGCAGAAAAAAGTATTTCAGTTACTGGTTGACAATACATCCGGTGTCCTGAGCCGCATTTCCGGTCTGTTTTCCAGACGAGGCTACAATATTGAGAGTATCACGGCGGGAGTGACAGCCGATCCGCGCTTCACCAGAATTACCATTGTTGCCGCAGGAGATGACGAAATTCTGGAGCAGATTGAAAAGCAGGTTGCAAAGCTGGTAGATGTCAGGGATGTAAAAGAGTTAAAACCGGAGGAAAGTGTATACCGAGAACTGGTTCTGATTAAGGTCCGGGCAGCCATAGAGCAGAGACAGGGAATAATCGCCATTGCCGACAGTTTCCGGGCAAAGATTATCGACTTTGCATCGGAAAGTCTGATGATAGAGCTTACAGGCGACCAACAAAAGGTAGATGCTTTTATCAGGCTGATGGAGGATTACGGGATCTTGGAACTTGCCAGAACGGGAATCGCAGGTCTCGGAAGAGGAACGGAACACATTACATATATTGAGTAGTAAAACGTTAGCTCCAGGTCATACCTGTCAGTTATAAATTAAGTAAATGTAACAATGGAGGAGAAAGAAATGGCAAAAATTTTTTATCAGGAAGATTGTAATCTGTCTCTGTTAGAGGGAAAGACCATTGCAATCATCGGCTACGGCAGCCAGGGACATGCGCATGCCCTGAATCTGAAAGATTCCGGCTGTCATGTAATTATCGGACTTTACGAAGGCTCCAAGTCCTGGGATAAGGCTGTAAAGCAGGGCTTTGAAGTATACACCGCAGCAGAGGCTGCAAAGAAGGCTGACATCATTATGATTCTGATTAATGATGAGAAGCAGGCTGACCTTTACAAGAACGACATTGAGCCTAACCTGGAAGCAGGAAACATGCTGATGTTTGCACACGGTTTCAACATTCACTTCGGCTGTATCGTACCTCCTGCAGATGTTGATGTTACCATGATTGCACCCAAGGGCCCCGGACATACCGTAAGAAGCGAGTATCAGGCCGGCAAGGGTGTTCCCTGTCTGATTGCTGTTGAGCAGGATGCCACAGGCAAAGCACAGGATTTGGCTCTGGCATATGCGCTTGGTATCGGTGGTGCAAGAGCAGGCGTTCTGGAGACAACCTTCCGCACCGAGACCGAGACCGATTTGTTCGGCGAGCAGGCTGTTTTGTGCGGCGGCGTCTGCGCATTGATGCAGGCAGGTTTTGAAACTCTTGTTGAGGCAGGATACGACGAGAGAAACGCATATTTCGAGTGTATTCACGAGATGAAGCTGATTGTTGATTTGATTTATCAGAGCGGTTTCGCCGGAATGAGATATTCCATCTCCAACACTGCAGAGTACGGCGACTATATCACAGGCCCCAAGTTGATTACCGAAGAGACCAAGAAGACTATGAAAAAGATCTTAAGCGACATTCAGGACGGAACCTTCGCAAAGGAATTCCTGCTTGACATGTCTCCCGCAGGAAAACAGGTACACTTCAAGGCTATGAGAAAGCTGGCTTCCGAGCATCCTTCCGAGAAAGTAGGCGCTGAAATCAGAAAGCTTTACAGCTGGAACAACGAAGAGGATAAGCTCATCAACAACTAAACGTTATTTTTAAGGAGAACAGTCAGAAGGATAATTCCCTATGGCTGTTCTCTTTTTTTGTTTCTTAAACTCTCTTTAGAATTTCTTAACTTTTTTCTGACGCCTCTCTTTAGGTTTGAGACTTATAGTAATTTCAACAAGAGGGAGGAATCGGTATGGGTTTATCAACACTTACATTCTATTTTACAAGATATGGCGCTATCGCTATATTTATCATTGTATTTTTGGAATATTTGAATCTGCCGGGGTTTCCCGCCGGAATTATCATGCCTTTGTCCGGAATCATGGCCGCAAAGGGAAATATCCATTTTTTCTGGGTTATGGTTATCACGGTGGCTGCAGGGCTTCTGGGAAGTCTGATACTTTACGGTCTTGGACGAAAAGGCGGAGAGGTTTTCCTGAAAGCCTATACGAATCGGTTTCCCAAGCAAAAGGAAGCATTGGAGAAAAATCTGGAGTGGGTACGTAAGAAGGGCTGTCTGGGCGTGTTCCTGGGGAAACTGCTTCCAATGATAAGAACCATTGTCTCCATACCTGCGGGAGTGGTGAAGATGGATTTGGGAAAATATGTTATCAGTTCTGCCTGCGGCATTTTTATCTGGAACTTCGTGTTTGTGGGTGCCGGATATGTGCTGGGGGATAAGGTGTTTACCATACTCGGCATAATGTAGCATATAGTGGAAATGAATCAATATACAGGCGAAAAGTGCAGCCATAAAGTGACTGACGTTAACATTGCAGAAATGGGGGAGGACAATGAGAATTGCACTAATGACAAATAATTACAAACCTATTATGGGAGGAGTCCCCATATCAATAGAGCGTTTGGCAAGAGGGCTGGAGGGAAAGGGGCATCAGGTAACAATTTTTGCTCCCACCTATAAAGAGCAGGAAGAGGAAGAAAATGTATTCCGATATGACACTCTGTTCAACCGGTTTATCGGCGGCATCGTACTTCCGAATCCCTTTGATTTGCGGATTGAAAAGGAATTTCGGGAAAAGAAATATGACATCATTCACGTACATCACCCCATGTTGGTTGGAAGGACAGCCGTTTATCTCTCACGCAAATACGGGATTCCCCTTGTGTTTACTTACCATACCCGCTATGAAAAATATGTGGAGAGTTATACCGGGGGAGTCATAAAAGCGGATAAGCTGATGCCGATGTATTTACATACTTTCTTAAGACATTGCAACTATGTATTTGCACCTACAGCGGGCATTCAAAATTATCTGACGGGTACCTGTAAAGTGTCACCTGACAGGGTAGGTATTTTACCTACAGGTATTGAAGAGAGAAATTATCACGTAACAGAGGCAGAGAAGGAAGAGATACGAAGAGAGTATGATGCAATGGATTGTCCTCTGTTTCTCACAGTTTCCAGAATGGCACAGGAAAAAAATGTGAACTTTCTGCTGGAGAGCTTATCCGAGTTTCAGAAGCGGTTCGGAAAGCCCTTCCGTATGTTGATGGTGGGAGACGGTCCTCACAGACCGGAGTATGAGAAAAAGTGTGAAGCCCTTCAGCTTCAGGATAGAATCATTTTTACGGGAGCAATTCCCAATGAAGAACTTTCTTATTATTTCGCAGCGGCAGATGCTTTCCTTTTCGCTTCCAAGACGGAGACGCAGGGAATTGTGGTACTGGAAGCATTTGCAGGAGCAACCCCCGTTCTGGCGGTTCGGGCATCCGGCGTGGAAGACCTGGTGACTACGGGAGTCAATGGCATTCTGACTTGTGAAAATAAAGAAGAATATGCCAAGATGCTTATGGATTTTTGCGGGGAAAACTTCAAAAGAGCTGAAATGGCAGAAAACGCCTATCAGTCAGGACTTGCTTACAAGGAAGAAGCTTTGCGCGTCTATAATGAAGTGGTGACCGCAGCCCATGCGGTACCGGTAATAGCAGGGCAGGGTTAAAAATGAAAATGAGGGGATAAGTGTGAAATAATATGACCGGAAATTACAAGATTTTGGTGGTTGAAGATGACAAGGAAATCCGGGAGGGAATTGAAATTTATTTGAAAAATCAGGGCTATGAGGTTTTTCAGGCCGCAAACGGTCAGGAAGGGCTGAAAATAATTGAGCAGGAGGAACTGCATCTGGCTATCGTAGATATTATGATGCCGGTGATGGACGGTGTTACCATGCTTATGAAACTTCGTGCAATGGAATGTGAGTTTCCTGTAATTATGCTTTCTGCAAAGTCTGAAGAGGTAGACAAAATTATGGGACTGAATATGGGCGCAGACGACTATGTAACAAAACCTTTTACCCCATTGGAACTTCTGGCAAGGGTAAATTCCCATTTGCGCCGCTATTCAAAATATCTTGCAGCTTTGAGCGAGGATGGTGGTAAGGAGCATGTCTATACCATCGGTGGACTTGAATTGAATGAGGATACCGTTGAGGTGTCAGTGGACGGAGAACCGGTCAAGTTGACTCCCATGGAGTTTAAGATTGTACAGCTGCTTATCAAAAATCCGGGAAGGGTATTTTCTGCGGATGAAATCTATGAACGTATTTGGAACGA
>JAEDMI010000092.1 GCA_016303085.1 Acetatifactor sp. | reverse complement strand
CGAACGAATATCCTGCGGAGCAGGATGTGCAGCGCGTTAGCGCGAATTCGTGAGCTTATGACACAATAGGCACGCGATAACGAGTAAGCTCCTGCGGGACTGCTTTGTACATACCGGAACAAAAAAGTTTGATTTCTTCCCCTTTACATGCGGATATATGGAGGAAAATATATAGTTGCAAATCCACATCACAACTTAAATCAAAATGCAAAACAGGTGAATTTTTGTTGACAAAAGGGCAGGAAATAAATAGAATCAGGTAAACAAACTTTATGGAGCGAATGAAGGGATGCGGAAAGTAAAGGGAAAAATTGCAGTGACTTTATTATTTCCGGTACTGCTGCTTGGCGGGTGCAGAACAGAGTATGACAGAAGGGATATTTTCCAATACCTAAAGGGGCAGTATGATATACCGGGGTTTATCGTAGGCAATGAACCACAGGAAATGAAAGACGGGCAGGGATATACGGATTATCTTTGGACAGTCAGGCTGAAGAATGATTCGGAATTAGTTTTTCATGTTCTCGACGATACCGGTTGGGGGATGGAGTCTGTTTCGAACTATTTATGGACAGATTTTGATGATGTTGTTATGTGCCGACGGTACGAAGAATATGGGGAAATGCCGCGGTTTACCCTTGAGGTGACCCGGGATGAAGAACATGATGTGATGATTTCGTCCATCCTTACCGCATCGTTTGAAACCAAGCAGCAGCTGCAACAGCTGTTTCGTGAATTGCAGGATTTTTCGGAGTTTTATGAAGAAAACGGTTACGGAACGCAAATCAGGGTCAACCTTCAGATGGAAAATCCGCTTCGTTACCGATGCGCATATGTGGTAGATGACGGTGACTATGTGAGCAGTCCAAAAGCATTTACTGCGAAGGATTATGAAACAGCGCGAAACAAATATATATTGACCTGCCTTGATTATCGGTTTGAGGATCAACTGAAGCAATTTACGCAAGAAGAGATTGCGGAGGCGCTGAAAGATTATAGATATTGTATCGGTATTTCGCGCGACGGGACGGAAGACGGAGAGCCGGATTATTATGATGATTTGTGCGCAAATCAATTTGCCTACGGAGTCAGTTTCGGAACTCTCTATGAAATATTGTCAAGGGAAGGCATAGAGATAGAAGGAAACAGCTGGCATTACAGCTTTCAAGGTATTGACGGGAGCCTTTATGAGATTTCCTATGACTTTTGCGATTATCCCTTTGAAACAGATACGGGAACATGCAATGGGTATTATTATTTGAAGGATGGGGAAAAAGTTCCCATGGCGGCATACTTCTATAATCATTTTACAAAGAGAGAAATTCGGGAGATAACAGGACTTGTATTAACGATTGGTGAGAGGAAGTAGCATAGTTTTTATATCATTGAGAGGAGCCGAAACGGCGGAACGGAGAAGAACATATGAAGATGATTTCCTGGAATGTAAACGGACTGAGAGCGGTGATGGGCAAGAATTTCATGGAGGATTTCAAGCGTCTGGATGCGGATTTTTTCTGCCTGCAGGAGACGAAACTGCAGGCAGGGCAGATTGAACTGGAATTGCCGGGCTACCATCAATACTGGAACTATGCGGAGAAGAAGGGCTATTCCGGCACCGCAATTTTTGCGAAGCAGGAGCCCTTAAACGTCACCTACGGCTTGGGCATGGAAGAGCATGACCATGAGGGCAGGGTTATAACTCTGGAATATCCCGATTTCTATCTGATTACCGTGTACACTCCCAACTCTCAGGATGAACTGAAGCGTCTTGACTATCGTATGCAGTGGGAAGATGATTTCAGGGCTTACCTGAACCGGCTGGCGGAAGATAAAGGTGTGGTTGTTTGTGGGGACATGAACGTTGCTCATACGGAAATTGATTTAAAAAATCCGAAGACGAACCGGAACAATGCGGGCTTCACGGATCAGGAGCGGAGCAAGATGACGGAGCTTTTGGAGAGCGGCTTTATCGACACTTATCGGTATTTTTACCCCGATGCCGAGGGCGTTTACAGCTGGTGGTCCTATCGTTTTCAGGCGAGACAGAAGAACGCGGGATGGCGTATCGACTACTTCCTGGTATCGGAAAACATGAAGGAACGTCTGGCGGGAGCGGCGATACATACGGAAATATTCGGCTCGGATCACTGTCCCGTGGAACTGACAATTCAGTGAGTAAAGAAGTCTGTTATTTTATGACAAAGCTGTTTTAGCAACATATCGTTTATCCTTCGGCCTTTTTGACCATACTAGACTGAAAAGAAGTATGGACTCGGAAAGGTCGAATTTTTATGAAATCATTGTGGGAAGAAACGGAACAAATACCAAGGAGAAAATCGGCAGAGGGAATGTACGAGCGGCAGGTGGTGGTAATCGGAGCAGGCATGACGGGGATTCTGACAGCCTGGCAGCTGCAGAGAGCGGGAAAGCAGGTGGCTGTGCTGGAGGCGGACAGAATTGCAGGCGGACAGACGGGACGCACCACAGCTAAGATTACCTCCCAACACGGACTCAGATACAGCCGGATGTCAGAAACTTTGGGCATCGGGCTTGCACGGCTGTACGCAGAGGCAAATCAAAGTGCAATCGAAGAATATGCACGTATTGTTTCGGAAAAAGATATCCGATGCGATTTTCAAAGAATCCCTGCCTATCTGTATTCCAGAAGAGATGAGCAGCTTTTGCACAGGGAAGCGGAAACGGCAGCAGGTCTGGGACTTCCCGCAGAATTTGTCGGAAAGACGGAATTGCCGTTCGAGACGGTGGGAGCGGTGCGGTTTGAGGGACAGGCTCAGTTCCATCCACTGAAATTTTTGCGGATATTGGCAGAGGAATTGGAAATCTTTGAAAACAGTCCGGTCAAAAAAGTGGATGGTACACTGGTCTGCACCGACAGGGCCATGTTCATGGCAAAACAGGTTATATTTGCCACTCATTACCCCATATGCAATGTGCCGGGCTTTTATTTCCTACGTCAACATCAGGAGAGAAGTTATGTGGTAGCCCTGAAGGGTTGCAGACAATTGCAGGGTATGTATTACGGTGCGGACAGGGACGGGCTTTCCTTACGCAGTGCAGGGGATATCCTGCTTTTGGGAGGAAATGCCCATCGCACGGGGAAACACTGTCAGAGCGGTGCATACAGCAGCCTGAAAGCAGCTGCATGCAAGTACTTCCCGGGCGCCGAGGTATTTAGCTGCTGGTCGGCACAGGATTGCATGCCCCACGATGAGATCCCCTTTATCGGCAGATATTCTCTGACAAAAAAAGAATGGTATGTAGCAACAGGTTATCAAAAGTGGGGGATGACCTCCTCCATGATAGCGGCGCTTTTACTCACAGACCTGATAACAGGGAGGGAGAATCCATGGGAGAAGCTCTTTTCACCGCAGCGTGTACATCCCGAAGCAGCCCGGGCAAACTTTTGGACGGATGTGCGGGAGAGTGCCTGCGGTTTGTGGAATGGATTTTTTCATCCCGTGGAAAAACACGGGGAGGAAGAGGTCTGGACCCGCTGTACCCATCTGGGGTGTAAAATGAGCTGGAATCCCGATGAAGAAAGTTGGGACTGTCCGTGCCACGGTTCCAGATTCAGCGGAAACGGAAAGCGGCTGGATGAGCCGGCGCAGAAGGATTTGCCCGATAAGGATTTGGGTAAATCCCACATTGACAGGTAAATCCGGCCGGGGGTATGATGAAGGTGAGAGCAGACGGAAACCGGATACAGGTATGCCGGTGAACTGACAGAGGATACGGAGTGACTGTCATAAAACTGCAAAACTGAGAATGATTGGACAGGAGATTTATGGATATTCAAAATATTTTGGCGCAGGTAGATGTTTTGTTTGAGGAAAACAGAGGAGAAGAGGCGGAGAAGCTGATGCAGGAAAGCATTGCGGAGGCAGTGCGGGAGCAGGATGACAACAGTATTTTGCAGCTTTTGAACGAACTTTTGGGTTATTACCGCGAGACAAGCCGCTATGAGGAGGCGTATCTACTGGGGGAAAGGGCCATAGCTCAGGCAGAGCGCATGGGCCTGCAGGGAACCATACCTTACGCTACCACGCTGTTAAATGTGGCAAATGTGTATCGGGCAGGCGGACGGCTGGAGGAATCTCTGGAAACTTATCTGCGGGTGCAGGAAATATACAGACAAAAGCTTTCCCCGGACAATATGTTTGTGGCAGGATTGCAAAACAATATCAGTCTTCTGTATCAGGAGATGGGGGAATATGGGAAAGCCAGGGAATGTCAGCTGAAGGCATTGCAGATTGTAAAGGATAAGGGTGCAGCCTATGAACTGGGGGTAACCTATGCCAATCTGGCGGCTACCTGTGTGCAGCTGGGGCAGTTGGACGAGGCTGACGAATATGCAGAAAAATCCATGGAGACCTTTAACGGAATCGGAGTTCGGGACAGCCATTTCGGAGCGGCATTGTCCGCCAAAGGCGCATGGCATTTTCAGAGACAGGAATACAATGAGGCGGCATCCTGCTACCGTCAGGCCATGGAGATTGTGGAGCAGGGTATCGGCAGGAATCAGGCGTACTACCGTCTGAAGGAAAACGCGGAAAACTGTGAGAGAGCGCGCCGCGAGGCAGGACAAGAGGAAAACAGAAAAGGGATAAGTTCGGAAAAGATATTGCAGGAAAGCGGAGAGAGGGAGAACATGACGGAGGGAACAGGTATTATGCTTTCCCGTGCTTACTATGAAACCTTCGGCGCCCCCATGATTCGGGAAAATTTTTCAAAGTATGAAAGCAGGATTGCGGTAGGTCTTGCAGGCAGAGGCTCAGACTGTTTCGGATATGACGACAGTGCATCCAGAGACCATGACTGGGGTCCTGATTTCTGCATGTGGGTGACGGATGAGACTTACGGGGAAATCGGCGAGAAACTACAGGAGGCTTACGACGCATTGCCGGAGGAGTTTCAGGGCTATCGGCGGGCACCTCATGTCAACGGAAAGAACAGAAGAGGTGTCATTCGTATCTCCGATTTTTACAGAGGGCTTCTTGACGCCGAAAGCTATGAAAAAACAGACTGGAGAAGTGTCAGCGACGCTTCTCTGGCAGCAGCGGTGAACGGAGAAGTCTTCCGGGATGATGAGGGTATTTTTTCTGCGTTCAGGAACCGGCTTTTGCAGGGCTACCCGGAGGAAATCTTTTATTTGAAGCTGGCGGAGACAGCAGCAAAGTTTGCCCAGACCGCGGAGTACAATTTCCCACGCATGTATCAGCGTGGCGATAAGCTGACTGCCCGGATGATGCTTTGGGACGGCATAAAGGAAGCCATGCGTCTTCAGCTTTATCTTGACGGGAAATATCCCCCTCACGACAAGTGGCTGCACCGCAGCCTTTTGGAATCGGAGGAAGGCCGCAGCGTGGCGGAAACCCTGAAGAGCATCGTCGGACTTGCACCTGAAACGGATTTGGAGTTTGAGACAATCAAACAGAGGATAGAGGCTCTTGGGGATTTCTTTGCCAGAGAAATGTACAGGAAGGATATCATCAGCGATATTGATTTCTACCTGGATGCTCACAGCGAGGAACTGGTGTACAAGGCTTCCCTGGCGAAAAAGAGTAATGAGGAGCTGGTGGAGGACATTGCAAGGCTGGAGTTTGAGGCTTTTGACAAGGTACATAATGAGGGCGGAAGAGCCAGCTGCCAGAATGACTGGTTTACCTTTTCCATTATGAGAAAGAGTCAATACCTGACCTGGAACAGAACCATGCTTTTGCAGTATCTTTACGATTTCCACAGAGAGTTTTACAGGGGACACAATCTGATTGAGGAAAAATACGGGCGCATGATGGAGAGCACGGCGCCGGAGAAATATGAGGAAATCAAAGATCATTTTCCCGAGCTGTCTCCGGAAAAACGCAGTATTATCGAGCAGATTTGCGGATTGCAGGTAAAGTGGATGGAGGAGTTTGCGGCGGAGTATCCGGCGCTGGCGGATAATGCAAGAAGTATTCATACCTCCGAGGACAATCCCTTCAACACCTCCTATGAGACCTATCTGCGGGGAGAACTGGGTACTTACTCCGATAAGATGCTGGAGCTTTACGGCAGATATATTGTGGCATATGCCGCAGAGGGAAAGAATCTTGCCTATGACATCATGGGTAACAGCGTGAGAATGTACGGCTACCGGGATATCGGGGAGGCGGAGAGAAAGACAAAAGACGCCTGGGGCTGATGAATGAGAAAGCCATGTTTTACACATACTATCCGGGAAGCACCTGAAAGATGGAGAAGGAACCTTATCACGCCGGATATTCAGGAAAGCGATAACAGGGAAAACGGATGGTTGATGAAGAGTGTGCCTGTGATAAATGCGGAGAGACAACAGTGAATAGCAGAGCTTGAAAGTTCGCAGGTAACGGAAAGGCATGGTGAATAGTATGGATATGAACGGAGTGACAGATGGCGGCTTCGGGCTGCGGGAGATGCCCATGGGGTTTGGGTTTGCCCTTGCCATGAATGAGCCTGCCATGAAAGGCTATGCGGCACTCAGTGAGACGGAGAAGGAGCATCTGCTCATGAGGTGCAGGGATGCAAAGAGCAAGGAGGAAATGCAGAGAATTGTAGATTCTCTGGTGCCTGATACGGATTTGAGGGCTATCGCGGATGAGGAGAAGCTTTTGTAAAGCAAAAAAGGACGGCGGAGGTTTAATACCATCCGCCGTCTATTGTTATAATTTGACCTGTCATATATTCAGGAGCGTTTGCTGTCTGCAAGATAAGCTTTGCCACTTCCTCCGGTCTGCCCAGCCTGTCGGCGGGAATTTCGGATTGCAGCTGTTTGATGTCCTCCGGGGAGAGACAGCTGTTCATGGCAGTGTCAATGACACCGCAGGAAACCGCATTGACCTGAATATTGCTGGGGGCAAGTTCCTTTGCGAGGGCGCGGGTAAAAGCGTTCATGCCGCCCTTGGAGGCGGAGTAGGCCACCTCCATGGAGGCGCCCTGAGTTCCCCAGACCGAAGAAACATTGATAATCTTCCCGCTGTGCTTCTGTAACATCAGCGGGATTGCGGCACGGCAGGTGTAAAAACAGGAGTCCAGATTGACAGCGAAAATCCGATGCCATTCCTCCGAGGTCATATCGCTGAGCAATCCGATATGGGCAATGCCGGCATTGTTGACCAGTACGTCCAGTTCGTCCATAGATGAAAATAGCTGCGTTACATCTGCCTCGCAGCCCATGTCGGCCTGAACGGCCCGGCATGTAATATGGTATTTACGATGAAGGTCTTCGGCAAATTCTCTCAGGACATCTATGGTTTTGCTGCAGGTGAGAATTAAGTTGTAACCTGCCGCTGCAAAGCATTCTGCCGCAGCTTGTCCGATGCCTCGGGAGGCACCGGTGATGAGCGCTGTTTTTGCGTTTGGGTTCATGGGAATTTCCTTTCGTCAGTTTGTTAATTGCGTTGGTTACAGCATAGCATAAATGTCAAAATAGCTCAACTTGCTTTTCCGCAGATAAACTGCTACACTGTAACTATTGATACGGATAAAACATCCGCGGAATGGAGGAAACGATGTACGATTTGATTATTATCGGCTCGGGCCCGGCCGGGCTTTCGGCAGCCGTATACGGAAAAAGAGCGGGATTGAATCTGCTGGTGTTGGAGAAAGCACCCATGAGCGGAGGCCAGGTGTTGAATACTTATGAGGTGGACAACTATCTGGGAATGCCCGGTATGAACGGTTTTGACATGGGAATGCAGTTTCGGGCCCACGCGGACAAGCTGGGCGTGGAATTTCGGGAGGCGGAGGTGCTTTCGCTGACCGTGAAGGAAGGGATAAAGACAGTGTGCACAGATACGGAGGAGCTGGAGGCAAAAGCGGTGATTCTGGCATCCGGAGCAGTGCATGCCCGGCTGGGTGTGCCCGGCGAAGAGGAATTGTCCGGAATGGGTGTGTCCTACTGTGCTACCTGCGACGGAGCTTTTTTCCGGGGAAAGACTGTGGCGGTGGCAGGCGGCGGAGATGTAGCTTTGGAGGATGCCATCTATCTTTCGAGAACCTGTGAGAAGGTTTACCTGATTCACAGGCGGGACGAACTTCGCGGCGCAAAAGTGTTACAGGAGGAATTATACGGTCTGGAGAACGTGGAAATTCTTTACAACTGTACGGTGGAGGAGATTCAGGGCGAAGATGCCGTGGAAAACCTGCGGATAAAGAATGTTAAAACCGGCGGGCTTTCCGACTTGAATGTGGCCGGGATTTTTGTGGCTGTGGGCATCCGTCCCAACACGGAGCTGGTGCGGGACATGGTGGACTGCGATGAAGGGGGATATATCCTTGCGGGAGAGGACTGCGAAACGAAGGTGCCCGGACTGTATGCGGCGGGTGATGTGAGAAAGAAACCTGTCAGGCAGATTATTACTGCGGTGGCCGACGGTGCCAATGCGGCGGTTGCGGCGGGGAGCTATTGCAACAGATAAGGTTTCCGGGAAAAATTTTTCTATGAAATGATACAAATCAGGTAAACTGTAAATTCTTAAGAAAAACAAAATATTTTTTTACAAAAAGGAATCATCAATTTTGATGGTTCCTTTTTTATGTTTTGCAAGAATCCTGTAAATATGCGGCTTTAGAGAGCTTTTACCAATTTGTTCCGGCAGTTGACAAAACGGAGGCAGAGTGTTATATTTGTTAACAGATGTAATAAATTTGTAACATATCATTCCTTTTTGGGAATGCTAACAGTATAGTCAGGGAATACGGAGAAATAAATGAAATATAAGAATATAAAAATAACTGCATATGTTCTGGCAGCGGCGGTGACCTTTTCAGGCATGAGTCTGACGGTTGACGCGGCAGGCTCTGCGTCTGTGCTGCCCAGCGGAGGAATCGGTCTTTCCATTGCCAGAGGCAGCCGATTGGAGGATATCTCGGATAAGACTGCAATTCCCGTTGAGTCCATCATCGAGTGGATAAATATTGAGGAGGATGCTACCGCAAAGGCAGCTTCCGCAGAACCTACCGAGGAAGAACTGTTCCGCAATCTTGTCATTGCCCAGGTAAATAAATATGTCAATGTAAGAAGTCTTCCCAGCGAGGAAGGGGACATTCTCGGAAAACTTTACAACAATTCCGTGGGAACCTTTATTTCCGAAGAAAACGGTTGGTATCAGATTACGTCGGGAACCGTCACCGGATATGTAAAGGCTGAGTACTGCGTCACGGGTGAAGATGCGGTGGATATTGCACGGAAGGTCGGCAGGAGAATCGCCACTGTAGATACACAGACATTGTTTGTCCGCACGGAACCCACTACGGAATCATCCGTTCTCGGAATGGTGCCGGAAGCAGAGGAGCTTCTGGTGCTGGAGGAGACGGAAGGCTGGGTAAAGGTTGACGTGGAGGAAGGTACCGGATGGGTCTCTAAAGATTATGTAGTCCTTCACAGCGAGTTTGTTCAGGCTGAATCCAAGGAGGAGGAGGCAGCCCGTCTCGCAAAGGAGGCAGAGGAGCGCAGAAAGGCCAGAGAGGCAGCGGCTGCCAAAGCGGCACAGAGCAATACAAACAATACAACCACTACAACGACTACCCAGTCTTCTGCCACATACACCGTGGGAGAGGGAAGTGAGATGGGCGTTGCGGTTGCGGAATATGCGCTGCAGTTTGTGGGAAATCCTTATGTTTACGGCGGTACCAGCCTGACAAACGGCGCGGACTGTTCGGGCTTTGTCATGAGCGTATACGCAAACTTCGGAGTGAGCCTGCCTCATTCTTCAGCGGCTGACA
>JAEDMI010000091.1 GCA_016303085.1 Acetatifactor sp. | reverse complement strand
CAGACAACAGAGAGCGCTCGGTGGGGGGCTACCTTTTTTACACGGAGAAGGATGCGAAAATTGCCGAAGCTGAATTACAGAAAATCGAATATCTGGAAGCCCGTATTGATTATTCCAGACCGGAGAGTATTTTAATGGTTTATGAAAAAACAATTCATGAAAGAATTTTCAGAACACCGGTGGGATTACAATATTTGAAATATCTGCGCGACTTCCTGCTGGAACAGCCGGAAATCAACCCGGAGGAAGTGCCGGATATTCCGCTCTACAACACTTTCGGGGGAGAACTCCGCAATCATGCAAATCCTGCGAAGAACAGAATTAAGCCTTCCCGGGAAAAGACGGAAAGGGACAAGTCAGTCTTTTTGATTTCCGTGATTCTCAATGTACTGCTTGTGTTGGCGATTATCGCTATGTTTACCATTACCCTGAAAAGTGATAACCCTAACGTACTCAATTACGAAAAGGCAATCACAAATAAGTATGCTGCATGGGAACAGGAACTTACAGAGAGAGAACAGCGTATCCGGGAGAAAGAAAAAGAACTTCGTATCGAAAGTGATTTGGAGGAAGAAAACTGAGAGATTTCACAGAAAAGACATAAATGTGTTTTAGAATATACTAAGCATATAAAAAATTATAGTGACGCTAAAAAGCGCGTGTTTACAAGTACAAGATATAATCCGAAGGAATGAGGGAAACATGGAAAGACTGAAAATTTTGGTAGTGGACGACGAGAGCAGAATGCGGAAGCTGGTTCGGGATTTCCTGGTGAAAGCCGGTTATGATGTGGTGGAAGCCGGGGACGGAGAGGAGGCTTTGGACTGCTTCTATAACCAGAAGGACATTGCGCTGATTGTGTTGGATGTGATGATGCCCAAGATGGACGGCTGGCAGGTGTGCCGCGAAATTCGAAATTATTCCAAGGTGCCCGTTATCATGCTGACGGCAAGGGGGGACGAACAGGACGAGCTTCAGGGCTTTAAACTGGGTGTAGACGAATATATATCCAAGCCCTTCAGCCCCAAGATTCTGGTGGCCCGCATAGAAGCTATTCTGCGCCGCACCAATCAGGCTTCCGATGAGGAAAAGTTAATTTGCAACGGTATCGAAATTGACAAGGCTGCCCATCAGGTGTTCATAGACGGCAAGCCTATCGACTTAAGCTACAAGGAGTTTGAACTGCTGACCTACTTTGTGGAGAACAAAGGAATTGCCCTGTCCAGAGAAAAGATTCTGAATAACGTCTGGAATTACGACTACTTCGGAGATGCCCGCACCATCGACACCCATGTAAAAAAGCTCCGCAGCAAGATGGGTGAAAAAGGCGAAATGATAAAAACCATCTGGGGCATGGGATACAAATTGGAGGAATAGCTACGAGCAGAGCAAAAACAGAGCCAGAAGCATGATGCAAGTTTATTTGCGTGAATGCTTCTGGCTCTGTTTTTATTGTGCGACAGCACCTGACGTCAAGATGGCGGCTCTGCGAGTAGGTCTGGTGATATTGTTGTCCGGTGGATAGTTATCTATGACTCTGGAATAGTACAACAACACAAATCGACAATTTAATTGATTATTTTGTTAAAAAGTGGTAAAATTTAACATGATTTTATGCAAAATTGTGGAAATATATCCAAACCTGAACTATCATCATATAAGCGAATTGATATGCTTTGAAGGAGATAATAATTATGCTTTATCTAATTTGCTTTTTGGCTTCAGTACTGATTTTTTTATGGTCTGTTGCCATAAATGAAAACATGAAAATAAATCAAATCTTACTACTAATAATAACAGTGATTGGTAATGGTGGTTATTATATTTTAGCAAGCTCGACTTGTTTGGAAACGGCGATTTTAGCAAATAAGCTGACATATCTTATAGGCATTTTTGCCCCTATGCTCATTTTTTTTAATATTTGTGAGATATGCAAAATCAAGATCAAACATTTTTTGGCAGTAGCTCTGTACACGGTGCAGATGTTGCTTTACATGAGTGTACTCACAATCGGAAGCAGTGATTTGTTTTATAAAACAGTGGAATTTCATGTTGGAAGCTATGGTGGGTACCTAACAAAAACATATGGCCCGTTGCATAGCATTTATCTTGTGATGTTTATTCTCTATTTTGGAATGTGTCTGTGGGTGTCTGTGTATTCCATGAAAAATAAGAATAAGGTAAGTTATAAAAATGTTGATTTAATAATTTTTACAAGCATTTTGATAATCGGAACGTATTTTATTGAGAGAGTACTTCATTTGAAATTTGAATTTGTGCCAATTACTTTTACCATAGGACTTTTCGCAATACTCATATCCGTTACGAAAACAAAGCAGTATGATGTGGAAGAAAACAGTGATATCATTGCAACAAAAATGGAAGGGACGGCATACATTGTATTTTCTAAGAAACTGGTATATATGGGATGCAATGAATATGCAGGACATCTGTTTCCGGAACTGTTGGAATGGAAATTGGAAAAGAAAATACCGGGAAATGGAGGAAGATTCAATACCTTCTTGCGACAGACCTTTATGAAGTTTGTGGAATCGAATCAGGAACACCCTATGCGGGGAACCCCTTTTTCAATTAAGGACAGAACCTTTTATTATACTGTAAAGCATTTATATAACAGAAAAAGAAAAATGGGATATGTTATTGAACTTACTGATGTTACTGATGTTGTAAAGTATGATAGCTGAATATACATGGAGATGATTAAAAATGCAAAAGACCGGATTGGTTATCGAGAAATTGATAAAATGGTTTGTCTATGGAATGCTCTTCCTGACGATTTTTACTGTTGTTATTGCCCTATTTAGCAATGAGACGAAAGGAGAAGCCGGGATTGGTTCGTTTGATAGTCAGTCAATGAATGAGAACTGGCTTTTAGAAAGGAATGGGGAGTCCTCATTTATTTCCCTGCCACAATCTGTAAACACGGATAAGGGTGAGGTTTTGATTATTAATAATACATTGCCTTCTGACTTGTCGGATGGTTGTAGTCTGCTTACAAGAGCATCTATGGCTGATCTATACATCTACATAAACGGTGAGTTAAGAGAGCAGTACGCAACTGAGAGTATAGACAATATGTCCTATTATATTCCGAGTGCGTATATCGTTACCGAATTGTCAGAAGAGGATTCCGGTGCTGAAATCATGATCAAGATTCGTGCAAAAGCACATACGGTTCTCAACGAAGTTCAAATCAGCAAGGGCAACAATGTTTGGTTTCGTATTATTCAAAATAGTCTTCCGGTTAATGCAGTTGTATTGGTTGTAATTCTACTGGGAATTATTTTAGTGATAGTTTCCGGGGTTATGCAGCGTATCTCAGAGAATGCCAGAATGACTTTCTTTCTGGGTATATTTATGATTGATCTGGGAATCTGGGTTTTAAGTGAGTCAAATCTTCGTCAATTGGTTTTTGCTAAACCTTCGTTGTCGCAATATTTTGCATACTGGTCAGTGGAGCTGATGGGAGCTTTTGCTTGTATGTATTTTGATGAAGTTCAGCACAAAAAGCATCATAAGAGTTATGTTATCGTTGAACTCCTAATATCAATTCAGCTATTGATTAACGTGGCATTGCACTTTACCGGAATAGCAGAATTTTATAAAACACTTATGATATCCCACATATGGTTGGGAATTGGTGTCCTGACTGCCACCATCAACATTGTTAATGATATCAGGTCGAAAAGTATCACGCAATATCTGGTGACTGCTTTGGGAATGGCCGGCTTTCTTGTTATGGCAGTGTTTGAATTAGTTGGTTTCTACATAACAAGATTTCATGTTTTTGGCATTTTTGCATGTAGCGGTCTGGTGATTCTTGCGGTTGCTACCGTAGTACAGGTGCTGATAGACCAAATGCGGGAAGCGAAGGAGCGTCATAATAAGCAGACACAAATGATCGTGAATACAATTGAAACCGTTGCAATGGCAATTGATGCAAAGGATGAGTACACGGGAGGTCACTCTGAACGTGTTGGTCAGTATGCCGCCATATTGGCTCGGGGAATGGCTGCTGATTATGATTTTTCGGAAGAGGATATCCTTCGAATTCATTATATTGGTATTTTGCATGATATTGGAAAGATTGGTGTTGCAGACACTGTTCTTAATAAACCGGGACGATTAACAGAATCTGAATTTAGTCTTATGAAAAAGCATGTAGAGATTGGTTCAGAAATGTTGGAGGGAATGAATGAGAGTATCAGCGGACTGGTGGATGGTATACGTTATCATCACGAGAGATTTGATGGGAAGGGTTATCCGGAAGGTTTATCTGATACAGAGATACCTCTGGTAGCCAGAATTTTGTGCCTTGCAGATTGCTATGATGCGATGACTTCCAATCGAATCTACAGAAAACGCTTGACGGACGAGGAAGTTCGTGCTGAGTTCATCCGTTGTTCCGGAACACAATTCGATCCGGCTCTGACAGAAATATTTATCCGGCTTCTGGATAGCGGAGAAATGCATCCATACACAGTGGAAGGTATGGCCACAGTAGAAAATGGAACCGTTTTAAAATCTGGCGTTTTGGAAAGTCGTATACAGGAGATGACAAGGTCACAGGATACCGTGGTAAATCATCCGGAGCATGTACGAATGTTATGTTTCATCATGAAACTAAAAGAGAAAAAGAAAGAGCACATGGATGTGTTTATTGTCAGTTTAAGAGATGATGAAATGCCGTCGGATGTAGAAAACTGTAGTGCGGTAGAGAATATGATAAAGTCACACATGAGAATGAAAGATGTGAGCATTGAATGTAATGATAGCATGAAAATTATCGCACTATTCGAAAAAACAGATGAGGAAATAGAGTGTTTTGAGAAGGACTTGAATGCGCAGTCTGCATATGTATCCTTTGAGCATATTTAGGAATAAATAATGATTGATTTTAGGGGGTGCTCAAATGAACACCCCCTTTGAACACCCCTAAAGGTACAATCGTTAAGATTGTATCATTTTTATTGTCCTAACAGTTAAACAAGTTTCTCGGAGTGAAAAATAGCACAGAAACAAATTTTCTTAACCGGAACTTTAAAGGCAAGAACTTGAGTGGTTATGATTTATGAAACCATTGATTGCATCTAATTTCACAGATTGTAGATTTAAAGGAAGCCGTGTTTCTGTCCCAGGGGCAGATTAATGCGGATAAAGGGAACCGCAGAACAAAGCTTCCAAAGCACGGAGGTAAAAAGGTAAAGAGTTAATCTGTTTATTTTCCCTATTCTGCCGATAATATATAGGTACACGGATGTACTTATCAAAACCATAAGGATGTGATATTATTATGAAGATAGCGGAAGCCAGACAGATTTACGGTACACAAATAAAAGCGTATCAGGAACAGAGACTATTGCTTTCAATTCAGAAAAAAGAGCTTGCACAAAAGATGGCGGTGCATGAAGACGGTCAGACGGTTTTTGCGGAGGAAGCAGCTGTATTGGAGCTGACCCTTGATGCCGTAGACGAAAAACAGAGGGAATATCAGGATTACATGGAAAAACTGACGGAGCAGTGGGCGATGCAGGCTAATGCTCTTGTTGCTAAACAGCAGGGTGAAGCCATGGAAGATTATGTGGAAGACCTTGGTAAGATAATGGAAGTAGCCAGAAGAATCATGAAGGGTGGGATTGTGCCTGCTGCGGATGAAAAGAAGTTGATGGAATACAGCATAGAATTGTATCAGGCTGCAAAAAACATGGGTGCCCTTGCAAGGCAGAAGGATAAGGAGAAATACGACTCCCTCTGGGAGGATGAGGAAGAAAAGGAATATGCGGAACCACTGGAGGAGGCGGACAATGCGGAGGCTTTCGCGGAGGGACCGGATGTGGTGGATGTGGCTGATACGGTAGCAGCTTCCTCAGGAGATATGTAAAAATGACAAAACACTCAATAAAAAGACAATTTGCAGGAATATTTATCGGGTTAATGGCCGGCACCATTCTGGTATGCTGGTTTATTAATAATGTATTCCTGGAGGAGTATTATATTCGAAGCAAGACCAGAATTATATATGAAGCATATGAGACAATCAGTCAGGCGGCAAACAGTGATACCTACGGTACGGATGAATTCAAAGAAGAATTGAACAATGTGTGCAGTGTTTCTAATCTGACAGTCTGTATTATGGATTCCAACTCCCAGATGAAGTATGTGTCCGTCAACGGCGGAAGGGAATTGGAAGCGCAGCTGATTGGATATATTTTCGGATTTGAACAGCCTCCCACAAGAGTCATTGAGGAAGGGGAGGATTATATTATTCAGGTGGTAAAAAACAGTAATGATGAGTATCTGATGATGCTGGGCAGGTTGAATTCCGGCATCTCCTTTATCATGCGGACTCCGCTGGAGAGCATCAGAGAAAGCGCCGAGGTGGCTAACCGCTTTTTTGCTTATGTTGGAATATTGTGTACTCTGGCGGGCGGAATCATTATCTGGTTTGTATCGGGAAGAATTACAAAGCCCATCATGAAGCTGAACCGCATCTCGGAGCAGATGGTGCATCTGAACTTTGATGCAAAATATGAGGGTAAATCGAAAAATGAAATCGGGATGTTGGGAGAAAATATCAATAAGCTCTCGGAATCACTGGAAAAATCCATCTCCGAGCTAAAGACGGCAAACAATGAACTGCAAAAGGACATTGAAAAGAAAGAAGAAATTGATGAGATGCGCAAGGAGTTCCTTGCCAACGTTTCTCATGAACTGAAGACGCCCATTGCTCTGATTCAGGGCTATGCGGAGGGACTGGCGGAAAGCGTCAATGATGATCCTGAGAGCCGCAGCTTCTACTGTGAAGTTATCATGGATGAGGCGGCCAAGATGAACAACATGGTGCAGAAGCTTTTGACGTTGAATCAGTTGGAGTTCGGCAATGACATGGTGACGATGGAGCGATTTGACATTACGGCGCTGATTCGGAACTATCTTCAGTCGGCGGCTATTCTGACAAAGCAGCATGAGATACAGGTGTGTATGGAGGAGAAACCTGCCGTCTATGTATGGGGAGACGAATTTAAAATAGAAGAAGTCTTTGCAAATTATTTCTCAAATGCAGTAAATCATTGCAGTGGGGACAAGAAAATCGTGGTGACAATGGAGCAGAAGGACAATCTGGTGCGGGTGGGCGTATTCAATACGGGTGAGCCTATTCCGGAAGAGGCACTGCCCCATCTCTGGGAGAAGTTTTATAAGGTGGACAAGGCGAGAACCAGAGAGTATGGCGGCAGCGGCGTAGGCCTTTCCATTGTCAGGGCAATCATGGAGTCTTTGAACAGACAGTACGGAGTGGAAAACTATCAAAACGGCGTCATGTTTTGGTTTGAACTGGAATTATGTGAAAAAGCGTAAAAGCGGGAGAATTTATGAGGGAAGAGGAAATTATTTTTACAAAGGTGCTTCTGGTAGGAGTGGACACCGGTGAAGAGCAGGATTTTGAGCATTCCATGGAGGAACTTGCCAGTCTGGCAGAGGCTGCCTACAAAAGGATAGTCGGAATTGTGATTCAGCGCATGGAAGCTGTAAATAAGGCGTTGTACATCGGAACCGGTAAGGTCGCAGAGGTAAAGGAGTATGCAGCAATGACCGAGGCGGAAGAGGTTGTGTTTGACAATGCGCTTTCGCCCTCTCAGGTGCGTAATCTGGGCAAAGAACTGGAATTACCCATACTGGACAGAACGAATTTGATTTTGGATATTTTTGCTATCCGTGCGAAAACAAAGGAAGCGAAACTGCAGGTGGAGACAGCCAGACTGCAGTATATGCTGCCCAGGCTGGTAGGAATGCGGGAAAACTTGAGCAGACAGGGCGGAAGCGGAGGAAGCAACGGCGCGGGACCGGGCGGTGGCGGAAGCGTGAGCAACAGAGGCGCCGGTGAGACCAAGCTGGAACTGGACCGTCGAAAGATAGAACACCGTATCAGTGAACTGAAAAAGGAACTGGCAGCTGTTGCAAAAAACAGGGAAACCATGCGAAAAAAGCGGGGACAGTCCAGAACTCCCCAGGTGGCTCTGGTAGGCTATACAAATGCCGGAAAGTCTACCATTATGAACAGATTGGTAGACAGATACGGAGAGAAAGGCGAAAAGACAGTGTTGGAAAAGGATATGCTGTTTGCTACGTTGGATACCTCTGTCCGAAATATCAAAACCGCGGACAACAGACCGTTCTTCCTTGTAGATACGGTAGGTTTTATTCACAAGCTTCCTCACGGACTGGTAAAGGCATTTCACTCTACCCTGGAGGAAGTAAAGTATGCTGACCTGCTTGTCCAGGTGGTGGATTTTTCCGATGAACATTTCAAACAACAGATGGAGGTCACGGCGGAAACTTTGAAGGAGCTGGAGGCAGGTGACATCCCACGGATTGTGGTGTACAATAAGGCGGATAAGGTCGGGATGGACAGCATCCCCAGAAGGATGGAAAATCAAATATATATGGCAGCCGGACAGGACTGCGGGCTGGAAGAATTGGTGGAAATGATTCAGGAGGCTGTCTATGGTGACAGGGTGAATACGGAATTCCTGTTTCCGTTTGATATGGGCTCGGTTGTGTCTTATCTTATGGAAAATGCAACAGTGCTGGGTCAGGAGTATCGTGAAGAGGGAACGTGGCTGAAGGTCAGCTGCCATAAAAGCGATGCGGAGAAGTATAATGCCTACAGATGCGGGTAATGCCACGGGACTTTTGTACTTGTGTCCGGGCGAATTGTATTGTATCATTAGAAAGAGGAGCAGTATCAACTGCACAAATGCATCCGCAAAGACAGAAATAGCGGACATGATGTTGCGAGGATGAGCATGAAAAAGAAAATGATGGGAGCAGTTTTGGCATTGGTACTTTGTCTGGGAATGTCGGGCTGCGGCGAAAATCAGATACCGGAGATGACGGATGAAGAACTTCAGGCGGTGAGCGAGTATGCTGCCATCACATTGATGAAGTATGATGCAAACAACAGAAGCCGTCTTGTGGAACTGCCGGAAGAAAGTGTTCCGACGGTACCTGAAGTAAATGAACCTGACACAGAAAAGGAGGAACCCTCCGGCATGAGACCGGTGGATGATACGCCGATCATAAACCCCGGTGGGGAAGGAGTGGACAATTCCTACACGATGGAGGATGTAATGGGACTCCCGGAAGGGTTCAGCGTAAGCTATCAGGGATACGAGTTATGTGACTCATATCCTCATGACGCGGAGAATAATTTCCTTGCTCTCTTTGCAGTGCAGGGGAAAAAGCTTTTGGTATTACAATTTTCTATTAAAAACAGCTCCGGGCAGGAACAGAAAGCAGACTTACTTTCGGGAGGAGCGGCTTATTGGGTAACCGTAAACGGAACATATACGCGTCGTGCTTTGGAGACCATGTTGCTGAATGACATGACTACCTTTGCGGATAGCATACCTGCCGACGGAAGCGCTGAGGCTGTGTTGGTGATTGAAGTGGGAGAAGATGAGGCTGTGAACCTTTCCGCTATCAGTCTTAATCTGAAAAATGATTCAAAAACATATACAATTCAGCTCTTTTGATGCTATATACAGTAAAATGTTTAGAACAATGAAGTGCTAAAATAGCCGGAAATGCCTTTAAACAAGGTATTTCCGGCTTTTAAAATAAATTGTTTAAAAAATTAGAAAAAAATCGAATTTGGGTGTTGACATTCATGAGAGCGGATGATATACTCAGATTCGTTGTTGAGGAAAACCAAGACAGCTGAGAAACTAAAAAAGAAATTTTGAAAGTTTCAAAAAAGTTGTTGACAACCGGATGAAGATGTGATATTTTTAATAAGCTGTCGCTGATTCAGAAGGCGTAGGCAATGATGTTCTTTGACAAATAAA